>JBDTSD010000126.1:0-13066 GCA_039931355.1 Ginsengibacter sp. | reverse complement strand
TCGATGCCGATGGAAAATTTACCTACAGTAATATTCTTAGGTTGAGTAATAGCGTAGAAGCTTCATTAAAAATATATCCTAATCCGGCAGCAAACACAATTACTTTAACCGGACTTTCTCATGACGGCGATATTAAAATCATGAGTTTAGATGGTAAAAATATATTAAGTAGCCGGGTGCATGGACAAAGTGAAACAGTTGATATCAGTAGCTTAGCAAAGGGCATTTATATTTTAAAATATACCTATGGAAATAAATCTGTTGAACAGAAACTGGTAAAGCAATAATTACAAAAATCCCAACACCATGCTACCAGTAGTTCCATGTAAACCATTAGCTTTTATGAGCTTTAGAGTGCTGGATAAGATCTCCTTTTTTCTTGCCTGTTATGTCCAATTGAACGATCATTCGGTCGCGAAGGTAGAGAGATATTTTTTAGGAGTTTAATTTTGACGCCAGGAACTTTTATGGATAAGTTGAAAGTTTCTACTGTAAAGCGGTTCGACTTGCACTCTATAGCTTATATACATGCCTGACACCAAAAAAAAGGTCTGCCAAATGGCAGACCTCTTATTAACCTAAATCATCCAACCTTAATTATTTCCTGAACCCTGCCCATTTCCCTGACGTTGAGGGCGCATAGATGGTTCCACCTCGTCTTTGAATTTTTTATATTGGTCTTCAGTAAAAATTGCTTTCAATTTTTCATCACGATCGTTCGACATTTTTTCAAAAACGCTGCGGTCAGGCCGTGTACCGCTGGCTCTTGCATCCTGCCTCATTTTATCCTGCTGCGTGTAAAAATCTGTAAGCACGGCAGTTGTTTTATCCTGCTCGCTTTTATCCAACTTTAGCGGATCAGAAATTTTTTCCATTGCCGACTGAACCCGTTCTTCAACAGTCTTTCTTTGATAGCCCTGTTGTTGTGCTTTTGTACTAATAGTAGCTGCTAACATCAAGGCAACTACCAGGGTGAGTTTTGTTTTCATTGTGTGAGTATTTATTTTTTTATTATTAAGAAGGCTTTTTAAAATAAGTTGCGAAGAAACTGTTGTTAGTGATTATTATGGCCATTTTTTACCGGCTTATCCGTTAATCTTATAATCAAATTTTTTACCGCTGTATCAAACTTTGGCAACTGCTCCGGGCGACAAACTTTGCGAACGCTTTCAAAATAATGAAACATCTGCATATCAAGCTGTTTCTGCTTTTCACCGATTGAATCACCGGCAATATTCACTAATGAATCCGAAACGGGGGAAGCATACATTAAATCATAAAATTGAAATTTAGTATCACGCAGGGTCTTAAACAATGGACGCATTTTTTCAAAATGAGCCTTTCGTAATGCCTGGTATTCATCAACCTGTTCTTTGGTAAAGCCAACGTCTTTTTGTAAAGAAGTGGAGAATCTTCCCTGCTCAACATTTTCAATTTTTGGCTGTGCAGGTTTATTAAGCATTACAAAAAAGATTAGCATCGCAATATTCGTAATAAGCAAAAAAATGATTATCGAAATAAGCGACTTGTTCTTTTTATTTGTGTTCATCATAAACTTTATTTATCAAGCTCGTACAGACCGGTGGTTACCTGGCTATACTCATCAACTGAGGCGATATCACTTCCCTGTTTTGAATATGTGTCTCCTGTGTTTACCGTTTTAAATATCACAGCAAGGTTTAAAATAATTATTACGCATATACATGCAAAAGCCATAGCCGGCCTCGCAAAAAAAGAATACAATTGGTACCATGCGTTTTTTTCCAATGACATCCTTGCTTCAAGCCTTGTAAAAAAGAAAGGGACAGGAGAAGCTTTGGAGATATCATCAATGCTGTGCATTGCCTCTTCAATTTTTCTATTTATATCTTTTTCGTTCATTTTAATAATTATTTAGACGTTCTTTCAAAATAAAACCTGCGCATTGTTTTTCTTCGAATATAGTTTGATTTATTACTTTAAATATCGTGCTTGATTCTGCTATTTCAAAAGGTAATAATTTCTCAAAAGTTTTCTCAATTTATCCTTCGCTCTTTGTAGCAAAGCATCTACAGCAGCCTCACTCAGGTTCATTACTTCACTTATTTCTTTATAACTTAATTGTTCCATTTTATTCAACACAAAAGCTGTTTTTTGATTTGGAGAGAGCTGTTCAATTGCATCAAAAAGTATTGCACCATTTTCTTTGTTTTCCAATGCAATACCAGGATGATAAAAATCCGGCGGATCTATATCTCTCTCATCATTTTTGCCATATAAACTTTGAATAAAAGCGAATCGTTTTTTTCTTTTTTTCTTCCTGATGTGATCGGTGGCTTTCGAAACAGTAATGCGATATAGCCAGGTTGAAAATTTTGATTCGCCTTTGAATGAAGTAATCGAATCATATACTTTCATAAATACTTCCTGGGACACATCTTCAGCATCTTCAGCATTTTGCAGAATACCAATTGCTGTGTTATATACCATATCCTGCCACGTGTCAACAAGTGTTTTAAAAGCAGTTCTGTCCTTATTTTTTACCAGTTCTATTAGATCCTGTTCATTCAAAATAAAATTTTTTATGCTAATTAAAACCCGTTGAAGTCTCCCCGCCTTTCCATTGGGTTGGGCCTTTCAGAACTGGCTTTCGCGTTTCCAAAGTTCCTTAATTTATAAGAAAACGTTAGCATAAAATATTGTTGTAACACCTGGTTCTTTACATCTTCCACATAAGACTCAGTTACGTTGCGGGTGATGCTTTTATTTTGTTTCAAAAGATCAAATACTGATAGCTTTAATTCGCCTGCCTGCTTCTTCAAAAACTTTTGACCGATAGACATATTCCACAGCCAATAGTTTTGATTAAATCCATCTGTTAAGCCTTTGTAGTATTGATTGGACAAATCATTTTGAAAAAATTGTCCTTTTTTGGAAAGCAGGTTAACAACGATGCCGGCGGATTGTGTAAAATAATTATTGTTAAGCGTTGGCTGCAAAGTGTTTTTTACGTTGTTGATATTGCCGGAATAAGACAAGGTAAAATCAACGTATTCACTGATGTTACTGGCAAGCACAGCGCCGAGGTTATAATTATAACTGTTAGAAATGTTTGACGCATTATTGATTAAGCCCGGCAACTTCGCATATCCTAAGCCTGCATTAAAATTAAGATTTGACTTTATGAATTTTAGCGGAACGCCAAAAGTAAAAAATGACCTTGCGCTTACATATCCATTGAGGTTTACAGGTTTTGAAATCTGTGAGCCTTTATATAGTGTTACAGTATTTGTAAGTACGGAATCTTTTGATGCAGTATATACAGCATTTGCCACATAGTCTTTTGTAGTTTGAAAAAAGACGTTTGCAAAAAGGCTTGTGCCCTTTACACTATTTGTGAAGTTATACCTGGTGATAAAATTATTGGTGTATTGCTGCTTCAAATCGGGATTACCCGTGGTGTAATAAAACTGGTTTGAATTATTAATTACATTCTGCAACTGGTTTACAGAAGGCGGGTTTACCGACGACCTGTAGATAACCCTCAAATTACTTTTAGCAGAGAGCTTTACTCTTGCAAAAACATTTCCTAAAACATTACTGAAAGACTTATTGATCTGCGTAACCTGCGGAAAAACCTGGTCGCTCTTTAGTTCACTGTATTGATAAGAGAGGCCCGCGGATATCATATTATTCCTATCGCCAAGCCTGTAAGTTAATCCTGTATTTTGTGTATTGTAAGTGTTGTCAAATTTGTTACTAAGGCTTGTATCCAGTATTGAATATTTGGCATTTGAATTATCAAAATTAAAAGTCTCCTGGTCTGCGTGATTGTTTTGAAAAGAAGGATTATAATTCGCCTGTAGCATCGCTTTCTTTCCTACTGGTTCGGTATATACAAGGTTAAAGCTATACTTATCACTATTAGTTTGCTGATCAGAAAGCTGCTGAACGGTATCTATTAACGGGGTAGTTAATTTATAAAAAGTATTATAGGCATTCAGGTAGTTTTGCCCGCTGCGGGTTGAAATGTTTTGGTTAAACCCTATTGATATACTTCTTCCTCTTTTAGCAAAAGCATGCCTGAATAAGATTCCATTATTTAAACTATTGCCTTTTGTGTTGGAGTTAATATCATACTCGGTCTGGCTAAGTATATTTTGAGGATCAATAGACTGGATGCCGGTAACGGCACTGTTTGATTTATTATTTTGAAAATTGAGGCTTGATGTTACCAACAACGAATTGGAAGAATCAATTTTATAAGTTAACCTGAAGTTCACACGGTTGTTATAGTTAGTATTATTAGAAAGTGTATTCTCATCGTACAACTGAGTGGAATCTGCCGTGATGAAATTCTGCCGGTTAATAGTTTCATTATTTGATGTATTGCTGTTATTAAAAAAATAACTCCCTGATACATCAATTTTTTTACCCCAGGCATCGCTGTAGTTAATGCCGACTGCATTGGTTTTACTTATTCCATTCTGTTGGCCCACTAAAAAATTACCCGTGTTGCCTCCTCCACGGTAGCCGCCTCCACCACCGCCACGATTTCCGCCGCCGCCACGGTTGTTACTGCTGGTAACGCCTAACAGATCTTGTGACGAAAAATTCTGTTGATTTACATTATTAAAAAGACCAACAAGAGAAATGCGACGTGCATTATTGAAAAAGCTAACGTTTCCGCCTGCACTGTAGCGGTCATCAGTTCCATACCCCGCGAACACGCGTCCGAAATTTCCATTGCGCATATCCTTTTTGGTTACAATATTTATTGACTTTGTTGTATTGCCATCATCAAAGCCGGTAAGTTGCGCCTGGTCGCTCAACTTATCAAAAACCTGTATTTTATCAACCACCTCAGAGGGAAGATTTCGCAAAGTCGCAGTTGCGTCATCGCCAAAAAAATCTCTTCCATCCACGGTAACTTTTGTTACTGTTTCGCCCTGGGCTGTCACTGCACCTTTTTGGTCAACCGTTACACCGGGCATCTTTTTTATCAGGTCTTCCACGTTTGCATCAGGATTCACTTTATATTGATTAGCTGCATATTCAAGCGTATCATCTCTCTGCTTCACCGGCGGTGCAGCGCCATTGATAATAACTGTGCTCAGCGTTTTAGCGCCCTTTGATATGCTTAAAGTGCCTAAGTTATTATCGCCTGCAGAAACGGTGACCATCTTTGCAAGGGCTTCATATCCAACCGATGTTGCCGTTAACGTATAATCTCCTTGGGGCACCTGCACAAAGGAAAAACGCCCTGCACTATTGGTGACAGCCGGGAAGGAATTTTTGGTTGAATCAGCAGTGGAAAGTAAAACAGTAACGTTGGAAATGGGAGTTTTTTCCGCTGCATCCTGCAATGTACCTGTCACAGTTTGCGCCTTTATATTGAAAGAGAAAAAAGCGATTAAGATAAAACTCAGTAAAATTCTGCGCATAACATTCTTTTAATTAAATGGTATGACGACATTAATAATCGAAACCTTTGCTTCTTATTAAATATTATACAGAAACTACTATGTGATTCAGCATCTCTTGATTATTTTGGAAATAAAGCTTAAAAGAAAATAATGCAGGTAGATCAAAAATTTTTTCGCCCGGGGATACTCGGGGCTTTTTTATTTCATTAACACTACTCAAATACATTTCAATTATCTTGCACGTCCAAAATCAAAAAATATATGGAATATAATAAGATTGTATCTGTGACGGGGCTTAGCGGTTTGTTTGAAATTCTTTCTTCCAAATCTGATGGAGCAGTAGTTCGCTCACTGGATGATAAGAGCACAAAATTTGTAAGCAGCCGTAAACATAATTTTTCGCACCTTGAAAGTATTGAAGTTTTTACTACAAAAGACAATACGAATCTTGCCGAATTATTCGAGGCAATGAAAAAGAGTGAAGAAAAAATTCCGGAAGCAACCGCAGATAATAAAGCACTTAAAGCATATTTTGAAAAAGTATATCCTGATATGGATTTTGAAAGAGTATATGCAAGCGATATGAAGAAAATGGTAAAATGGTTCCAGATTTTGCAGGCAAATAATATTGAAATCGACACTAAGGCTGCACCAGAGGGAGATGATAGTGTTGACAATAGTAAACCAGTAAAACCTGCTAAAAAAGAAACTGCTCACGTAAAAGATATGAAGCCTCAAAAGGCGGCAACACGAAAAATAGAAAGCAGGGGAGTTAAATAAATTGAGAATTGAAAGTTGAAAATGATCACTGAACTCAAGCCAATAACTTATACAATGATTGCGTCTGCAGATATAAAAAAAATACAAAGAAGATATATTTCCGAAAATTTGACAGTTGAAACCTGGGAATCCCTCGAGTCTTATTTTAAAGAGTTACTTGAAAGAAAGATTTCTTCAAAGGAAGAACTGGTAAAATGGCTGGCCGACCTGAATGAACTTGACGCCATAATAAATGAAGACTTTTGCTGGCGGCAAATAAAAATGACCTGTGATACTACTGATAAAAAGCTGGAGGACTCATTCAATTATTTCTGCATGGAGATTCAACCCCGGATACAGCCTTATGCAGATGCTTTAAACAAAAAATTAATCAACGCCCCTTACACAGCAGAGCTTGATCATGATAAATATTTTACTTACCTGCGTTCGGTAAAAAAAAGTATTGATCTTTTTCGCGAAGAAAATATTCCTATCCAGGCAGAGCTTGCCGTACTTGCGCAACAATATGGTGCAATAACCGGAAAGATGATGGTAGAGGTTAATGGTAAAGAATACACGCTGCAACAAGCTGCCAAGTTTCTTGAAAGCCACGATAGAAAATTACGGGAAGAAGTTTACCGGAAAATAAATGCAAGGAGACTGGACGATAAGGATATACTGGATAAATTATTTACAGAACTAATACACAAGAGAAACCAGGTAGCGCTTAACGCGGGTTTCGAAAATTACAGGGATTATAAATTTAAAGAGCTCGGCAGGTTCGATTATACAAAAGAAGATTGTTACCGTTTTCATGATTCTATAAAGAAACATGTGTTGCCTTTGATAAATAAAATTTATGCAGCTAAAAAACAAAAGCTACAATTGGATGACTTAAGGCCGTGGGATTTAGAAGCTGAACCGGAAGGGACAAAAGCACTTACTCCTTTTGAAAATGGCGCTGACCTGTTAAATAAATCAATTGAATGTTTTACGAGGGTTCGCCCTTTCTTTGGCGATTGCCTTCGGCAGATGAATACTATGAAACACCTTGACCTGGAAAGCAGGCAGGGAAAGGCTCCAGGTGGATACAATTGCCCGCTTGCCGAAAGCGGAGCTCCTTTTATTTTCATGAATGCAGCCGGGCAAATGCAGGACGTAACCACTATGGTGCACGAAGGTGGCCACGCAGTTCAGTCTTTTCTTACACATAATCTTGAGCTCAATGCTTTTAAAGATTACCCCATGGAGATTGCTGAAGTTGCGAGCATGGCGATGGAGCTTTTCAGCATGGATCATTGGGAAGTTTTTTTTGAAAATAAAGATGACCTGAAAAGAGCAAAAGAGCACCAGTTGGAAAGAACTATTACCATATTTCCATGGATCGCCATCATTGACAAATTCCAACATTGGCTTTATGAACATCCTGACCATACAACAGAAGAAAGGACCAACCAATGGCTGGAAACCCTTAACGATTTTTCTGATGATGTGATAGACTACACTGGCCTTGAACAATACAGGGAGATGGGATGGCAAAAACAACTGCATCTTTTTGAAGTACCATTTTATTACATCGAGTACGGTATTGCACAATTAGGAGCTATTGGCATGTGGATGCAGTTTAAACAAAATAAGGAGCAGGCAATAGAAAATTACATGAAGGCCCTTTCGCTTGGCGGCACCAAAACCTTACCGCAACTATACGAAGCTGCCGGTTTGCAATTCGACTTTTCTGAGCAAAACATTAAAACGCTGATGGATTTTGTAAATGAAGAAATGGAAAAAATAAACAGCGGGCTTTGATTGCATTTTAGGGTTAATGTTTCCATAGAATGAATGTTGCACAAATTTCTTCATTCAAGGGGTAAGAAATAATTTAGTTTCTTTGTTCAAACCTTTTTCAAATATGTGGAAACGCCTTGCGAAGTTTGTATTAGCCAATAGATTATTCCTGCTAATTGTTTTGTTTGCGGCCACAGCGGTAATGGCTTTTTTTGCCAGCAAAATAAAGCTCAGCTATGAATTTTCAAAAGCTATTCCCACCGACAACCCGAAGTACAAAGATTATATTTCATTTAAAGAAAAATTCGGTGATGACGGAAATCTTTTGGTGATCGGTGTTCAAACAGATGCGTTTTTTACCCTACAAAATTTTGATGCTTACCGCCAATTAAACGACAGCTTAAAAAAAGTGGCGTACGTTGAAAGCGTACTCAGCGTGTCAAATGCAGTTGATCTTTTGAAAGATACTTCCACGCAAAAGCTGAATGCGGTTCCTCTATTTCCTCCCAATCTCAATTCGCAACAACAACTTGATAGCAGCAGAGAACTTCTTTATACCCTTCCTTTTTATAACGGAATTATTTATAACCGATCAACAAAGGCCTACCTTTCTGCGGTAAGCATTAATAAAGACGTACTGAACACAACGGGACGAACTAAGGTAATCAACAATATTATCAGGCTTACGGACGCTTACACCGCTAAGACACATATCGAAACACATATCAGCGGTTTACCTCTTATACGCACGCAAATAGCAGACAGGCTCGCCAAAGAAATGAAATGGTTCATTATAGGCTCACTGGTTCTGTCAGCCTTAATCCTGCTGCTGATGTTTCGCTCTGTAAAAACCACTTTGCTATCGCTTCTTGTAGTAATCATTGGTGTTATCTGGAGTATTGGGATTACTTATCTTTTTGGTTATAAAATTACTTTGCTTACAGCGCTGATTCCCCCGCTTGTGGTTGTAATAGGTATTCCAAATTGCATTTATTTTTTAAATAAATATCATTCTACTTATAAAAAAACCGGGGATAAAAATCAATCGCTGATTGATATGGTAAGTAAGATGGGGGTCGTAACCCTTTTCTGCAATCTTACCGCTGCTATTGGCTTTGCAGTTTTTGCTTTAACAAAAAGCGCTATTTTAAAAGAGTTCGGCGAAGTGGCTGGCCTTAGCATTATGCTGATATTTGTGATTTCCTTTATTCTTCTTCCGTCAGCTTTAAGCATTATTGCCGCTCCTGATAAGCGTCAACTGAAATACCTTGATTCAAAATTTTTCACCAACCTATTATTGAAAATTGAAAACTGGGTGCTCCATCACAACGCTATCGTTTATACAACTACGTTAGTAATCGTTCTCTTTTCAGTAGCAGGAATTTTCAAATTAAAAACCGAAGGATTTATTGTAGACGATCTTCCTAAAACTGATAAAATTTATACAGACCTAAAGTTCTTTGAGAAAAACTTTAGCGGCGTTATGCCTTTGGATATAGTGATAGACACAAAAAAAAGATATGGGCTTGCCGGCGCCCGGGCCTTACCTGTACTGGAAAAAATAGATTCATTATCCTCGTACATAATGGCGCAAAAAGAAATGTCGCGGCCCCTGTCCATAGCTGAGGGAATTAAATTTGTGAAGCAGGGATTCTATGAAGGCGACTCTGCCAACTATGCGCTGCCAAATTCTTTCGATGCGGCCTTTGTAGGCGAATACCTTAAGCCGGCAAAAGACAGTGGTGAAAATAGCGGGCTTTCGAGGCTTCTTACAAGCTTTATAGATACGGCCCGGGAAAGTACACGAATGAGTATCAACATTGCAGATGTCGGAACAAAAAGACTTCCGGTTATATTAAACGGTATAACAGCAAGAGCAAATCAAATTTTCGACACATCGAAATATAAAATTACGCTTACAGGCTCCACCATTACTTTTTTAGAGGGAAGCAATTTTATTATTAATGGCTTAAAGCAAAGCATACTTTGGGCATTTTTATTCATCTCGCTATGCATGCTCTATTTGTTTCGTTCATTTCGCATACTAATCTGCTCACTCATCCCAAATATAATCCCGCTGATAGTAACGGCTGGCATTATGGGCTGGGCGGGCGTAAGACTAAAGCCATCAACAGTCCTTATTTTTAGCGTCGCTCTTGGGATAGCCATAGACGTTACCATCAGGTTTTTAGTTAACTATAAACAGGAGTTGCCTGCTAATAATTTCAATATTCAAAAAACGGTTTCGGAGACAATCAGGCACACAGGCCTTAGCATTTTATATACTTCTTTAGTATTGATTGCTGGCTTTATCATTTTCTGCTTTAGCGGCTTCGGTGGTACACAGTCACTTGGGTGGCTGACATCGATCACTTTACTAACAGCAACTTTAACCAACCTGGTATTGTTGCCGGTGTTGCTGTTGGCGACAGGTAAAAAGAGATGAGCATTTACAGTAAATGATTTGTATAACCGGGGTAAATAGGATACTTGCTATAAGACTTACCGAAATTTTTCGACGTGGAATTTATTCCACATCGGCTTATTAATCGTATTTTCATACGCTTATAAGCTTTATTAACAGCGAGTTTACAAATAGGCATAAACTTTTCATTCCAATTAATTCACATACAAAATTTATGTTATGAGGCCAATATGGACAGGTGCAATCGGTTTCGGATTGGTTAACATTCCCGTAAAACTGTACAGCGCCACGCAATCAAGCAATCTTAATCTCGATATGCTTGATAAAAAAGATCACTCAAATATCAAATACCAGCGCATAAACGAGAAGTCAGGCAAGGAAGTTCCCTGGGGAAGTATTGTAAAGGGATACAAGCTTGACGGCGAGTACATAGTATTAGATGAAAAGGATTTTGAGGCAGCGAGCGCTAAAAAAACAAAAACCATTGAGATTTCTGATTTTGTAAAAGAAGAGGAAATCAGCAGCTTGTATTATGAAACACCGTATTATCTTGAGCCTGATAAATCGGGCACAAGACCCTACGAATTATTGAGACAAGCTTTGCTAAAAACAAAAAAAGTTGGTGTCGCAAGTTTCGTTATGCGAAGCAAAGAGAGCCTGGCCATACTTCGTCCCGATAAGGATGTCATCGTTTTAAACCGCATAAGATTTGAAGAAGAAATACGGGATTCAGATGAACTTACACTTCCGAAGAATACGGATGTAAAGCCTGCAGAATTAAAAATGGCTATATCGCTTATTGATCAGCTTACCGGAAAATTTGATATTTCAAAATACAAAGACACCTATAACGCCGAGCTTTTAAAATTGATTAAAGCAAAGGCAAGCGGCAAACCAATTAAGGCTCCGGAAATGAAAGTCGTTCATAGCAAAACCAAAGACTTGATGGAACAGCTTAAGGCAAGCCTTGACGTTAAGCGTAAAAAAGCATCCTGATGGCGCTATCGCTTTATAATAAAAAAAGAAATTTCAAAGAAACAGCTGAGCCTGCCGGCAAATTAAAGAAGTCTGAATCAAAGCTTTCTTTTGTAGTTCAAAGGCATAAGGCATCGCGCCTTCATTATGATTTCCGCCTGGAAATGGATGGAGCTCTAAAAAGCTGGGCAGTTCCGAAGGGACCTTCTTTAAATCCAAAAGATAAACGCCTTGCTATGATGGTAGAGGATCATCCTTACGATTACAAAGATTTTGCGGGCATTATTCCGGAAGGCAACTATGGCGCAGGTATAGTGGAGATTTGGGACAGTGGTACATATGCTGACATTGAAAATTCAGATAGAAAAACTGCAGAAAAAAAATTGAAGGCCGGGTTAAAATCAGGCGATTTTAAATTTCAACTTTTTGGCAAAAAATTAAAGGGCGAATTCGTGTTAGTAAAATTAAAAGGGAAAGAAGACAATAGCTGGCTATTGATAAAACATAAAGATAAATATGCGGTAGAGACAGAGTATAACAGTGAGGATGATACGCTTAAATCTTCACCTATCAATAAGTTCCTCGAAGACAAGAAGAAGACACCCAACATTAAAAAAAAAAGTACGTAGCCACCTCCATAAAAAAAGGAAGTAAGCTCCATGATTTTATAAAGCCCATGCTGGCGAAGGAAACTGAAAAACCTTTTGATAGTAAAGATTGGCTGTTCGAAATAAAATGGGATGGTTACCGTGCGATTAGCGAAAAAAATAAAAACAATATCTCTCTTTATTCCAGGAACGGGATCTCTTTCGAATACACCTACCCGGTAGTAACAGATCAACTTAAGCTTGTAAATGAGGATGTAGTTTTAGATGGCGAAGTTGTTGTGCTGGATGATGAAGGACGGCCCAGTTTCCAGTTTCTCCAACATTATTCTGAAAATAGTCACAGGCCTATTCAATATCATATTTTTGATCTTCTCCAGTTAAACGGTCACGATACAACAGGTCTCCCGCTTCTTGACCGGAAGGAACTGTTACAACTAATAATCCCGGAGAATGAAGTAATCAAATATTCTGATCACATATTGGAACACGGGAAAGCTTTTTTCCAGGTTTCTACTGAAAAGAATCTTGAGGGGATAATGGCTAAAAAAATTGATTCCAAATATTACGTTGGAAGCAGAACAACTGAGTGGCTTAAAATAAAAAATCATAAAACACAGGAAGCTATTATTGCCGGGTATACAGATCCCGGCGGTACGCGAAAATATTTTGGCGCATTAATCCTTGGATCTATGGTTGGGAATAAGCTAACGTATATTGGGCATACAGGAACAGGCTTCGATCAAAAATTGTTGAAAGAAATGTATGAGTTATTACAACCGCTCGCACAAGAAGACTCCCCTTTCGATGAAAAAATCAAAACCAATATGCCGGTTACATGGATTAAGCCCACATTAATATGTGAGGTAAAATATGCAGAGATAACCGCAGATGGTAAGTTGAGACATCCTGTTTTTTTGCACTTAAGGGAAGATAAAAATATAAATGAAGTAATCATGGCAAAGAGCACTCCTGTAAAACAATCTGTTCAAAAAAAATCCACTCCTGCGAAAGGGGAAAAGGAGAAGGCCATTTCAAAAAAGAAAAGTGATACAAAAGAGCAAAGCGAAATCTTTATTTTCGGACGCGATAAAATAAAAGCCACTCATCTT
>JBDTSD010000125.1:0-13146 GCA_039931355.1 Ginsengibacter sp. | reverse complement strand
ATTAAATGGTTAAGATTTTTTGATTATCCCGGGCTTCTTTTCAGTTGCCCGGTTTTTTTTACATCTCACCTTTCTGTCCCATTCCAGTATCTGCCATATCCGGAATGTTTTCGGCCTGGTAAGTACCAGCATCCAGTTTCTCTTTTGTCTCTTCAAAGGCTTTTAGTGTAATTTCAGTATCCTCGTCTGTATGAGCTGCGGTAGGTATAAGCCTGAAAATGATTTGTCCTTTTGGAATCACAGGAAATACAACCACTGAGCAAAAAATATTATAATTCTCCCTGATATCCATTACCATGCCTGTTGCTTCTGGCAGGCCACCTTTCATAAACACAGGAGTCACGGGGCTGTTTGTGGTGCCAATATCGAAACCTTTATTTCTTAATCCATTTTGCAATGTGTTTACATTATGCCATAGTTTGGCACGGAGCTCAGGCATTGTCTTTATCATCTCCATTCGTTTGAGCATTCCTTCTACTATTATAAGGGGCAGGCTTTTTGCAAAAATTTGCGAACGTACATTATAGCGCAGATATGTCATTATATCTTTACTGCCGCTTATAAAAGCTCCAATACTTCCCATGCTTTTTACAAAGGTGCTGAAATAAAGATCAACATCTTTTTGGCAACCTTGCTCCTCATCTGCACCGGCACCGGTAGGGCCCATAGAGCCGAAGCCATGTGCATCATCAATTAGAATTCTGAAATTATATTTTTGCTTTAGTGCTACTATTTCTTTAATCTTTCCCTGGTTGCCGCTCATTCCAAAGACGCCTTCGGTGATTATTAGAATGCCACCGCCATTTTTTTCAGCCATCTTTTCAGCACGTTGAAGTTGCTTCTCACAGTCTTCGATATCATTATGCTTATATTTATAACTAAAACCTATGTGCAGGCGTATTCCATCTATAAGGCAAGCGTGACATTCTCCATCATATACAATTACATCACGACGATTTACCAATGCATCTATACAACTCATTACACCCTGGTAGCCGAAATTGAGCAGCATAGCATCTTCCCGGCTTACGAAAGCGGCAAGCACTTTTTCCAGCTCCTCGTGCATAGTTGAGTTTCCACTCATCATACGTGCCCCCATCGGGTTCCCCATACCCCACTTAGCTGCTGCTTCGGCATCTGCTTTTCTTGTTTCAGGATGATTCGCAAGTCCCAGATAATTGTTTAGGCTCCAAACAATCTTTTCCTTTCCTCTAAAAAACATTCTGCTACCCAATTCACCTTCTAGCTTTGGAAATGCAAAATATCCATGCGCACGTTCAACATGCTGGCCCAATGGTCCGGCGTCATTAGTAAGTTTTTCAAAAACGTCTTTCATTCAATTATCTTTTCGTTAAGAATGAGCGCAAAAGTACGGCATTCAACATAGAAAAAATATTGGAGCTCTTACCATTTGTAATAAAATTATGGGTAAAATTCTTCGCGAAAATCCTGGTTCTGAAAATCAATTTTTTTATGGAAAAATCAGGAAGTTTTTGTTTGATAGGTGCAAGCAATAGGGTAAGACCTCCCTTATAACGTAGAAGGCTACACTAAGAAAATAAAGGTATGATTTGTAAGACAACTTACATTGGCTGCATTAGGGGGAAAAGTTAGTTGGGCAATCTTTCTTTTCTTCTTTTTAGCCTCGCTTTGGCAAGTTTTAAAAGCTTTCCTTTTTCTGCAGAAGTTATATCATCTCCCAATATTTCACCCCATGGCTTTAGTGGTTCGATGCGATCGAAAATTGCTTTCATTATTGCCAAGACAGGTATGGATAAAAACATTCCCGAAATGCCTGCAACTGCTCCGCCGACTAATACTCCCAGTATGGTAATAAGCGCGTTAATCTTTACTTTGGAACTAACAACCTTTGGCATGATGATGTTGTTGTCAAAAAATTGAACAATTGTAAGTACAACAAGCACCAATATAATATCCGTGAGATTGGTAGAAGTTGTGAGCGTTACCAGCATACAAATAATTGATGCTATAATCATCCCGATGTACGGAATCAGGTTAAGCACTGCTGATAGAAACGCCAAAAAAAATGCATATTCTATCCCTATAATTAAAAAACCTGCATAGTTAATAAGTGCGATAATACCCATTTCAATAAGCAATCCCGTTAGATAGCCTTGTACTATTAATTTTGACTCTTTTATTACTTCTATTACATGAAGTCTGTGATGATCGGAGAAGATACTGATAATGAATTTGCGTATCATATACCTGTAATACAAGATCAAAAATGTATAAATAGGAAGAAGTATCAGAAAAATAATAGAGTTGGTAATGGTAATAAGCGTTTGGCCGATAAAGCCGCCGCCGTCTTTTCCTTGTATTTGGGTGGTTGCCTGGTCTATGTATTCTTTTTGTTCAGTGCTGGTTAAATGAAACTGGCGATAGCCCCAGGTTTCCAGCGTACGAAGGTGATGATTTAATTGCCGTTTAATGGCAGGAAGATCATCAACAAACCCTGATATTTTAATAGTAAAAAAATAAATAAGCGCACTAAGTATGGTCAGAGAGATTAATAACGATAAGGAAATAGCCCACACTCTTCCCATTTTTTTTTCGAAGAAATTGGTTAGTGGTAAAAGTAGTATCGCAAGTAAAGTGGAAAATGCTACAGGCACGATTATATCCTGGCCGATCCAGATAAGAAAGCCAACGGCAAGAACGCAAAATAATACAAGGTATAAAGTAACAAGAAATGGCGGTTTTTTATAAATATCCATTTTTATATGGTGGAATTATTTTGGAAGCAGCCGGGTAATTTATTTGCCTAATTTTTTAATAGACAAAATCCCTTTCTGAAACATTATGTAAGACTATGCAGAAACTGTTTTGAACTTTACACAAACGTTCCTGCATTAGCTTAAAACGAAAACTAAGCTTAATTATTACTTTATGGTTCCGCAAAGTATTTGTGGAAATATGGGATTGTCTCTATTCCCTTGTAAAAGTTTTTAATCCCATATTTTTCATTTGGGGAATGAAGATTATCACTATCAAGGCCAAACCCCATAAATACTATTTTTATACCCAGCTCTTTTTCCAAAATAGAGCAAATAGGAATGCTTCCGCCGCCACGAACGGGAATAGGTATTTTTCCAAAAGTTTGCTCAACCGCTTTTGAAGCAGCTTTGTAGCCCTTGCTATCTATTGGTGTCATATAAGGCTCTCCACCATGATGCTCAAAAGCCTTAACCGTAACACCAGCCGGAGCAATTTTTTCAAAATAATCAAGCAGCCTTTTAGTCATCTTTACTGACGATTGATTAGGCACAAGCCTTGCGGAAATTTTTGCTGTAGCTTTAGAAGGCAAAACTGTCTTTGCGCCTTCGCCCATATAGCCGCCCCAAATGCCATTTATTTCAAGTGTTGGCCGAATGCCGGTTCTTTCATTTGTTGTATATCCTTTTTCTCCCCATAATTCATTTACACCAAGTTCCTTTTTATATTCAATTTCATCGAAAGGAGCTTTATTCATCAGCGCTCTTTCTTCATCAGAGGCTTCCACCACATCATCATAAAAACCAGGTATGGTAACATGATTGTTTTCATCATGGCAGGAAGCAATCATCTTAGCCAATATGGTTATAGGATTTGCAACTGCTCCACCATAAGTGCCGCTATGCAGATCGCGGTCAGCTCCTGTTACTTCCACTTCAATATAAGAGAGGCCGCGAACACCAATATCCAGTGAAGGAGTTTCCATGCTTAACATGGAGCTATCACTTATTAGTATTACATCTGCTTTTAATAGCTCTTTGTTTTCAGAAACAAATTTTCCAAGATTTGGTGAACCCACTTCTTCTTCCCCTTCAATTAAAAATTTAATATTGGTAGTCATCGTATCAGTCTTCACTAGTGTTTCAAATGCTTTTACATGCATATAAAATTGTCCTTTATCATCAGCGGAGCCACGGGCATATACCTTACCATCTTTTATTACCGGCTCAAACGGGCCGCTATGCCACAACTCTAATGGCTCTGCCGGCTGCACATCATAATGCCCATATACAAGTACCGTAGGTTTTGCACTATCAATTATTTTTTCTCCATATACTACAGGAAATCCATCCGTCTGCAATATCTCCGCTTTATCCGCACCGGACGCAAGCAGGCTGGCCTTTACAGCTTCTGCGCACTGCAACATATCTTTTTTATGTTCGCTTTTTGCGCTCACTGATGGTATGCGTAATAGCTCCATCATTTCTTCTAAAAATCTGTCTTTATTTTTTTCCTGGTATTCTTTCCATGTTTCCATTTCGATATATTTTTGAGTGAAACGAATATATAACTTTTGAAGAAGATGCAGGCTAACTGCGGGATTGTAAATTGCCGAAAAAAAATTAACAGCTTTAGGAAAAATAAGCATGCATTTATTTGGAAAACATTCAAGGGAATTTATACATTTACACCAGATTGCTTTTCAATACATCAGCCTTTGTTTAGTTCATTTCGGTAAAGAAGTGCTTCTATGCAAAGGCTGAGTCTATTGTGGGATCTCTGTTCCTAAAATGATAAGTTGTGCGCTAATTTTTTGCCGAACCCATGATTAATGACTTTGTTATGGTCCTTATTTTTTTGAAAAACCTATAATAATATTCTCTGTTGAATAGTTGCGAATCGTGCATGGCTTTGTAAGTAAGAAAAAATCCAATTGGTGTAAGCACTATAACTGGAAGCCACATACCGGTGATAGGATTAAGTACATTGTCTTTTGTAAATTTTTCTCCAAAAATATTTAGCAGGTAAAAAACCAAAAAGAACATTAAGGCAACCACCAACGGCAAACCGAGGCCTCCTTTTCTTATTATTGAACCAAGTGGTGCACCAATAAAAAACAACACAAGGCAGGCGAAAGAAAGCGATAGTTTTTTCTGCCATTCTATTTCATGATAGGTAATATCGCTTAAACGGTTAGCATAATCGCTGCCAGTAACCTGGAGCATGCTGCGTATGTTACTTACAGAGTTGGTAGCTTGATCTCTCACAGAATTTCTTAAGGTATCAGGGATAAGAGAGTCAAATGATTTTGATTTTTTTTTGTCAATTTTTTTTTCTGCTACTGCTAATTGCTTTTTAGTAACTGAACTGTCTTTATACTTTGAAAATTGGATATATAATTTAAGATCAGATTGGTTTCTTTTAATCAAAGAATCCGGTATTTTTTTCAACGAGTCAATGTCCTTATCGAGTTGTCTAAGGGTTTTCATCCGTATGTTATTCATAAATAAACTATCGGAAGTTTTTTGAATGTTGAGCTGCGTCAGGTCAAATAGCTTTTTATATTCTTTAAATCCCAGGGAAATAAATTCATTTTGTGTAGTATTAAAATCACCTTTTTCTTCGTAACGATGACCATTTTGTAAACGGAATTCCAGGTATTTTTTATCATCGCTTACTGTCATTTTTCCGCTTTGAGATATTATGGTGTTATCCTGTACACCATAGGCTTGTTCGTAAATCAACACATTGCGTAGCGTTGATTTATCTTTTTCCTTTTTGCCTACTTTTATCGAAAATCCCCTGAACCCGTTATAAAATACGCCGTCCTTTAAATCAAAGGCAGGGCTCTTTCGATATATATCATTATAAATAACTGCAAACTTTAAATTGGCTACCGGAGCTATATAGTTTGCAAATAAAAATGCCACACCCGTAAGAAGTATCGAAACAAAAAGTAATGGCCGCATAAACCGCAATAAAGAAATACCCGACGATTTGATGGCAACTAATTCAAAGCTCTCGCCGAGCTTACCAAATGTCATAATGGAAGAAAGTAAAATAGCAATGGGAAGTGCAAGTGTTACCAAAGTGGCACTGGCATAAATAAGAAATTTTGTAAGAGTAAGTATGTCCAATCCTTTACCCACCAGGTCATCTATATACTTCCAAAGTATTTGCATCATGAACACAAATAGGGTAATAAAAAAGGTCGCCAAAAAAGGCCAGAAAAAAGCTTTCAGAATAAGTTTATCTAATTTTTTGAACATGCAGTTAACACAGGCTGTGTTATGTTTTAATCTCTTTGTTGTAACTTTTCAATTATGAGCGACTGGGCAAAAATACAGCTTTCAAAACTTGAAAATGAACTCGTAAATAATACAGAATGGATTTTAACGAAACAAGCAATTATGAATAAAGTTTATTTGTTGCTGGGCGAATTGCATGAAACTTATGCGACGATTTTACAGGAAGAGAAAATATCTATTTCAGTTTTTAACGGGAGCAATGCAGGGAAGATTTCAAAGGGAGAAAATTATTTGGGCCTGCCTTATGCGATACTTGATTACCCTGCTATTTTTAAAAAAGAAAATGTGTTCGCAATCAGGACAATGTTTTGGTGGGGAAATTTTTTTAGTATCACACTTCATGTGTCCGGGCAGGAACGAATGCAGGCTGTGAATATCCCAAAACTATTGACAAACTTACGGGATACGGATTTTTTTCTGTGTGTAAACAAGAATGAATGGGAACACGATTTTAGTAAAACCAATTATTTACCGGTAAGTGAGATAAGCAGCATTATTTGTGCTGAGATATCTTCCAATATTTTTTTAAAAATTTCGAAAAAAATTGATTTGAAAGTGTGGGATGAAGCGCCGGCGTTTCTTGAGAACACCTTCCGTGAATTGATGGAAATAATAAAAATTAATTTCCAAGACGGTGAAAAAGTTCTTTAACCTGCGTCTCCCAAAGCTGGCTTTGGTCCTTTATTTCTTTTTTCTCTGCAAAGTCATTTATCACCAAAATAGTAAGATTTGTTACCTCGGATTTTTCTATACTAAATTCAAAATATTCATCTTTAGGAGCGTCAATCCAATGAAACCTGATTGATTTATTTTCTTCACTTGCCACGACCTCCGCTTCTTCGGCAGAACCATTCCACGCGAAACTAAACAACCCATCTTTATCCTCCACCTTGTCAGCAAACCATTCCTGGAGGCCCGTAGAGGTTGAAAGAAATTCATATAATATGCCAGGCGAACATCTTACCGGATACTCAAGGGTGTATTGTATTTTCTTACTCATCGTTTTTCAATTAATCTGTGTTATGTGCAATAATAGAAAATAATTTCACTAACCGACCTAATTTATACTTTTATTTGGAGTTTTCTTTAAAAAAGATTTTTTGCCACTTACTAACTTATTTTACCTTAATAATAAATCGTATATATTTTTTTTGGCAGCATACTTAAATCTATATACATTACGTTAAGTATGCAAGGTTTTTCATCATGCTAATAACCAAACTAGTAACGTTGTAACCCCCCTTAAAAATACAGCTTATGAGTATGCGTCAACTCAAGATTTCTAAATCGATAACCAATCGTGAAAGCGAAAGCCTGGAAAAATATTTACAGGAAATAGGTAAGGTCGATCTTATTAGCCCGGAGGAGGAAGTAAAACTGGCAGTTCGCATAAAGCAGGGCGACCAGCAAGCTTTGGATAAACTTACAAAAGCCAATCTGCGTTTTGTGGTTTCAGTAGCTAAACAATACCAAAACCAGGGACTTACTTTGCCTGATTTAATTAACGAGGGAAACCTTGGGCTAATAAAAGCCGCACAGCGGTTTGATGAAACCCGGGGATTTAAATTTATTTCCTATGGCGTATGGTGGATCCGTCAAAGTATTATGCAGGCACTTGCAGAGCAATCAAGAATTGTAAGACTGCCTTTAAATAAAGTGGGCCTTACTAATCGTATCAGCAGGGCATTTTCATATTTGGAACAGGAATATGAACGCACTCCTACGGCTGAAGAACTTGCTTTTTTCCTGGAGATAGATATCGAAGAAGTGTCTGCAACTATGAATGTTTCTGCGAGGCATGTGAGCATGGATTCGCCACTGAGCGATGGAGAAGAAAGTACCTTGATTGATGTGATGGTAAATTCAAATGCGGATGCTGCCGATAAAAATATTATGTTCAGGGATTCTTTGAAACAGGAAATCCAACGTTCACTGAGCATACTTACCGAAAGACAAAAGGAAGTGATTTGTTACTTTTACGGAATTGGAATAGATCAACCTTTAAGCTTAGAAGACATTGGCGCAAAATTTTGTCTTACAAGAGAAAGGGTGAGACAAATTAAAGATAAAGCACTAACGAAATTACGTACAGCTTCGAGGTGCAATCTTCTCCGGGAATATATGGGTGTGTAATTTTAAAACAGATAGATAAATGAAGTGAACATTTTAATGATGTTCACTTTTTTTATACAGGTTATTCAAGTACTACACATAAGCCATTAGCACTTCCCTGTTATACTTACTGCGGTATTCTATTGGTGATAATCCGGTAATTCTTTTAAAAACGGTCCTGAAAGCTTTAGTATCAGAATAGCCAACTTCATACATCACTTCACTTATATTCTTTCTGCCGGTTTCCAGTGTTTTCTTTGCAGCTTCTATTTTTACCCGTTGTATATACTCTGTTACTGTATTGGCAGTTGCTTTTTTGAACCTGCGCTCCATATTTCTTCTGCCTAATGCAAACATTGATGCAAGCTGGTCAACAGTAATTTTTTCTTCAAAATTGTTTTCAATATACTCCTGTGCTTTTTTTATTGGCTCATCATCGTGAACTTTTTGTCCCTTGAAAATTATAAAGGGTGATTGACTTATCCGGTCAATATCTATCATGAATGTTTTAGAAATGAGTACGGCAATATCACGCCCCGCATATTTTTCAATGATATAAACAAGTAGGTTCAGAAAAGAATATGCCCCGCCACTTGTGTAAATACCATCTTCTTCCGTCATTATCTTATCGTCTACCAGGTTTACGTCCGGAAAAATCGCCCTGAAATCATTCGCGGCAGTCCAGTGAGTTGCACATTGTTTTCCATTTAACAGGCCTGTAGCTGCCAGGAAAAATGAAGCGATACACAAACTGGCAACCTCTGCTCCCTGTTTATATTGATTTATTATCCATGGAACGAAGGCAGCGTTTTGATCCATCATTGAATTTAGTTCTCCATGTATTGCAGGAATAATAATCAGATCGGTTTTTTTTACATCTTTTATTAATACGTCGGGCTCAATTGTAAACAGGCCATTTCGCTGGCTGGTTTCTTTTGAAATACCAGCTAATTGAACCTTGAACAAAGGAGGCCTGCCCATGTTTTTCAAAATAGAATTCACTTCATTAAATATCTGGTGCGATCCTTCGATATTTACCACACTTGTGTGTCCGTGGGGGATAAGAATTGAAACATGTTTCATATTTATTCTTTTAATTCTGGTGACGATTAGGTTCGTCAAAAATAAATAAAAATTTTGTCGTAATCAACCTCTTACATTGCCGCATTTGCACCCTGCTAAACCTGTTCAATAAATTTATTTTTGTATTGCATAGCCGGTATAACTAAAATGACATCAGAGAATAAACGATGACAGGCATGTCAAAAAATAAAAAAAATACACAGGATTTATTTGACGCTCTTGAAAATGCCACTACTGAATTAATAGACTTAATTTCCGCTGCCGATTCGGTAAAAATTAATTCTATTCCTTTCAGAAACAGTTGGACTGCCGCACAGCTCGCAGCTCATGTCACAAAATCAAATAACGCAATCATACAGGCAATGGGTATGGAAGGTGAAAAAGCGAAGCGTAATTCCGGTGAAAGAATACGGGAGCTAAAGAGTATTTTTTTAAATTATGAAACCAGGTTCCAGTCACCTGATTTTATTATGCCTACCCAACAGATCTACGAAAAAAAAATAATCGTTACCGATTTAAAAAAATCAATTGAGCGCTTTAAAACTATTGCCCGCAAAACAGATCTTACTGAGATTATCGGCCTGCCTTCTTTCGGGGAAATTACCAAACTTGAATTAGCGTGGTTTGTGTTGTATCATACGCAAAGGCACATTTACCAGTTAACGAAAATTCTTGCCAGCCTCGCAAATAATAAAAATTTTACTGAAGATAATTCCAAAAGACCGGTAGATAAATCAACAAATTTTTAATAGGCTAAAATGCGAACATAGGGATGTGTTTGTTTAGAATGTCGTGGCATATTAAAATCTTAAACAGGTTATTTTATAACCAAAAACACCTGCGTTCGCAGGTGGTGAATTTTTTTAATTTAAAACGATTAGCGTATAATTTGAAGAACTTTTTATTTTCTACCGCCGCCAATAACTACTCCAAGCTTTAATCCAAAATAGCCGTTCTTTTCTCCCACAAAATTATACTCGGCACCTACACGCAAGTGCCCATATTCAAAACCTCCTCTTGCCATAAAGCCAAACCTTGAATTTGTTGGAATATCTTCTATTGTAGTATTACTATCGAAATCTACACTGGCGAATGTGAAAACGCCGGCGCCTGCACCGAGAAAAGGCCTGAATTTGTTATTTGAAAAATAATAATCACCTGTTGCAAGATATGAAGCATTCGCTTTTGCATTTCCTGATTCATTATTGTTATCAATCCTTGCAGTTACTGCTGCTTCAATGCGCAAGCCAACGGCCAATTCATCTAAAACTGCGTACTTAGGTTCTACTGCAAATAAAGCCCCGGCTTTGGTACCGCCTGCGCCTGCGGATACTTGTGGAATTGCATAGCCAAAGCTTACATCTACTTTGAATTTTTTAAATATTCTATCGCCTGTACCTTCATCCTGCGCCTGGATGGTTAGTGTAAAAAGAAAAATGAACGTTGCCAGAATTGATAATTTTTTTTTCATATTTTTATTTTTTAGTAATATAAATGTTTTTATTAAAGCATTATAGTTTGCTCCACTATTTTATAAACCAAAGCTCAAAAAATCATGTTGTCTTGGTTGACAATTGTATTTTGAGACGGCCAGGTTATCGCCACGAATCTAACAGCATACCTTAATAATTATAATGAGATATTTTATTCCGATCAATAAATTGTTTGTTCTTTTTCTTTTAATCGGAGCAAGCTCCTGTTCAATAAAGAAGAAAAATACATTACAGGGAAATAACGAGAAGACCAATATTCTTCCCGCCTGGGCATTGGGCGGGTTTGTTCGTGAGGTTTCAAATCCTATAATTATACCGGATTCTTCATCGGAATTTTTAGATCCCATAACGGGAAAGCCTATACGATGGGAATCCAATGATACTTTCAACCCGGGTGCAGTTGAAAAAGATGGTAAAATAGTTTTACTATATAGGGCCGAAGATAAAAGCGGCGTAGAAATAGGAAGCAGGACTTCGCGTCTTGGTTATGCGATAAGCCCCGATGGCATTACCTTCGAAAGAAACAAAACACCGGTATTATATCCCGCTGAAGATAACCAGAAAGAATACGAGTGGCCCGGGGGTTGTGAAGATCCACGTGTCGCAGTTACAGAGGATAGCATGTATGTAGTGTTTTACACACAATGGAACAGGGATGTTCCAAGGCTTGGAGTTGCTACATCAAGAGATTTAATTCATTGGGAAAAACATGGGCCTATTTTTAAAAATGCGGCTAAAGGAAATTTATTTGATAAACCGACTAAGTCCGCATCCATTGTGACAAAGCTTGCCGGCGACAGGTTAGTAATTGCAAAGGTTAAAGGAAAATATATGATGTATTGGGGAGAACATGGCGTGTACATGGCAACCTCTGATAATTTATTTGATTGGAACCCCTTATTAGGCGAAGATGGAAAACCAAAGCCATTGATCTCTCCGCGAGTTGGGTATTTTGATAGTGACCTTACCGAATGCGGTCCACCGGCATTGATTACTGAGAATGGTATCCTGTTATTATACAATGGCAAAAATAACGGATCAGGAAAAGGCGATAAACGGTTTAATGACGATTCCTATTCGGCCGGGCAGGTATTGTTCGATAAGGACAACCCGGAGAAAGTGATTGGAAGACTGAATGTTCCTTTTCTTCGACCAATGGAACCTTTTGAGAAAAGCGGCCAATACGTTGATGGAACAGTTTTCATAGAAGGATTAGTACACTTTAAAGAAAAATGGTTTTTATATTATGGCTGCGCTGATTCAAGAGTTGCTGTAGCTGTGTATGATCCATTAAATCCCGCGCTGCCAGATCCGCTGGCTGCTCCCTCAAAAGAATAAGCAAATTTTTTACGCCTTATTAATGAAGAAAAATACATCGGGCAGAAGTTAAAACTCCAACATCTGAACTTCTGAATTTATATTTGTGAAATGCTATCAGTAAGTAATCGTGGCAACGTAATGCCCGCTTCGCCAATAAGAAAATTAGTTCCTTATGCAGAGGTTGCAAAGAGCAAGGGAATAAAAATTTATCATCTTAATATAGGGCAACCGGATATAGAAACGCCTAAGGCGATATTGGATGCCGTTCGCCATTCGGATTTTAAAATTTTAGAATACAGCCATAGCGCCGGTAATGAAAGCTACCGGCGAAAGCTGGTAGATTACTATAAGTCGGTTCACATAGATGTTACGCACAATGACATCATAATTACAACCGGCGGGAGTGAAGCAATTTTATTTGGGCTGATGAGTTGTCTCGATGCCGGAGATGAAATAATAATCCCCGAACCTTTTTATGCAAATTATAATGGCTTTGCTGTAGAAGCAGGCGTAGTTGTAAAGCCCATAACTTCTTCTATTGAAAGCGGGTTTGCTTTGCCACCCATTGAGGATTTTAGAAAATTAATTACAGAGAAGACGAAAGCGATCATGATTTGTAATCCGAATAATCCCACCGGCTATTTATACAGCAGGCAGGAAATAGAAACGCTTAAATCTATTATTCTTGAGCATGATTTGTTTCTATTCTCGGATGAAGCTTATCGCGAGTTTTGTTATTCCGGGGAGCATTTTAGCGCAATGCAGCTTACCGGAGTTGAGGATCATGTGATTTTGATGGATACCATTAGCAAGAGGTACAGCGCTTGTGGTGCAAGGGTAGGGGCCTTTGTTACCAAAAATAAATCTGTATTGCAAGCCACAATGAAATTTGCGCAAGCTAGATTGAGCCCGCCAGCATTTGGCCAGATATTAGGCGAAGCAGCGCTGGATCTTCCTGCTGATTATTTTACAAGTACCAAAGCCGAATATAAACTGCGCCGGGATACAATTGTTGAAAGACTCAATAACATTCCCGGGGTTTTTTGCCCCGAGCCAGGTGGCGCTTTTTATGCAATTGCGTCACTGCCTATTGA
>JBDTSD010000124.1:0-13224 GCA_039931355.1 Ginsengibacter sp. | reverse complement strand
TTTTTTGATTATGACCGGGATGGAGATTTGGACTTGCTCTTGCTAAACCACAACCCCAATTCTTTGCCGGTGCTCGATGATTCTGTAACAGCGAAAATTCTTAGACTTCCTGATCCCGCAACAGGAATACGATTGTTTAGAAATGATAAAAACCATTTTATTGATATTACAGAAAAGGCGGGCTTAAGCAGTTCAGCGCTTACTTACGGGCTTGGCGCAGGTATAGCCGATATTAATGGCGATGGATGGCAGGACCTTTATATTTCAAATGATTACTCTGTTCCTGATTATTTATACATCAACAATCATAATGGCACATTCACTAACATGTTGCAAAAAAGTATTGGCCACACCAGCGAATTTTCTATGGGTAACGATGTTGCTGATATCAATAACGATGGGCTGCAGGATATTTTTACATTAGATATGCTGCCGGAAGATAACCACCGGCAAAAATTATTAGTGTCACCGGATAATTATGGGAAGTTTGATTTAGCCGTTCAGTCAGGATTTTATTACCAGTACATGCGGAACATGCTGCAGGTAAATAATGGAAATGGCACTTTTAGTGAAGCAGGCCAATTAGCGGGTATCTCCAATACTGATTGGAGTTGGTCTCCCCTATTTGCTGACTATGATAATGATGGATGGAAAGATCTTTTTATAACAAATGGATACCTGCGGGATTATACCAATATGGATTTTATAAAGTACATGAATGACTATATAAAAAGCAGCCAGAAGTTGGAGAAAAGCGATGTATTGCGATTAATAGATAGCATGCCTGCATCCAACGTTATCAATTATTTATTTAAAAATAATGGTGACCTCACCTTTACGGATGTAAGTAAAAAATGGGGCATTAATATTCCTTCTAACAGCAACGGCGCTGTGTATGCCGATTTAGATAATGATGGCGACCTGGATCTAATAACCAACAATATTAATCAGCCCGCATTTATTTATGAAAACGAAACGAACAAACAGCTCAAAACTAATTATCTCGAAATAACATTGAAAGCTGCAGGCGGTAATACGCAAGGTGTCGGTGCCAAAGTAAGTATTTATACAAATGGGAAAAAGCAGTTCCTGGAGCAAATGCCTTCAAGAGGTTTTCAATCAAGCGTATCGCCGGTGTTACATTTTGGATTAGGAAATGATAGCGAAGTGGATTCAGTCCGTATAGTTTGGTTGGGTGGAAAACAACAAATTGTAACACATGTTAAGGCAAATCAATTTATCACCTTGAATGAAAAGGATGCCGGCTCTTTGTACCATAGCCACCAGCCTGCGCCACCGGTCTTTCACGAAATAACTTCGCCAATAAATTTTGCAGACCAGCCAAACACAGTAAATGATTTTTTACGGCAGTCTTTATTAGTAAATCCAATGTCGTTTTTTGGGCCATGCCTGGCTAAGGCCGATGTAAACGGAGATGGCCTGGAAGATGTGTTTGCAGGCGGTGGAAATGGCCAACCGGGCTCATTATATCTTCAGCAAAAAAACGGGCAGTTCATTAAAAAAGAAGAACCGGCATTTGACATAGATAAAATGAGTGAAGATGTTGATGCCGCATTTTTTGACGCCAATGGTGACGGCTTTATGGATTTATATGTATGCAGCGGAGGCAATGATAATTATATGCCTGGGGACGATTTGCTGCAGGATAGACTTTACCTTAACAATGGCAAAGGAAATTTTACTAAAAGCACAGATGCACTACCGGTAATGCATACAAGCACAAGTTGTGCAAGAATTACAGACGCTAACGGTGATGGCTACCCTGATCTATTCGTTGGAGGCAGAGTGGTGCCGGGCCGCTATCCTGAAACTCCCCTTAGCTATTTACTGATCAATGATGGTAAAGGAAATTTTAAAAACAGTATAGATGCATTGGCACCTGCCTTGCAAAAAATTGGAATGGTTACAGATGCTGCCTGGATAGACTTAAACAATGATGGTAAAAAAGATTTAATAGTTGTAGGTGAATGGATGCCTCTTAGCATTTTCATAAATGTAAATGGGCGTCTTGAAAATAAAACAAAGAATTATTTTGATAAAAATTACAGTGGATGGTGGAATAAATTATTAGTAACCGATTTGAACAATGATGGAAAACCTGATCTCGTCATCGGCAATTTTGGATTAAATTCCCAATGCCGGGTAAGCGATACTGAACCAGCCGATTTATATTATAAAGATTTCGACAATAACGGTACTGTTGATCCTGTTCTTTGTTTTTATATCCAACACAAAAGTTACCCTTATGTAACCCGCGATGAACTGATTAACCAGCTTCCTATGACGCATACAAGGTTTCCTACTTTTAAAAGTTATGCAGATGCAGGCATAAAAGATATTTTTACAGAAGATGAATTGAAAGATGCAAAGCAGCTTCATGCAAATGATTTAAGCACCAGCTTTTTTGAGTTTGCTGCAGATGGAAAATTTCACCAAAAGACATTGCCCATGCAGGCACAATTTTCTCCTGTATTTACCATTACTGCATTAGACTATAATAAAGACGGAAACTTAGATTTACTTCTATGCGGAAATATTAATCATGGCCGTCTTCGTTTTGGAAAGAGTGATGCAAACTATGGACTACTCCTGCGGGGAAACGGTAAAGGAAATTTTGACTATATCAGCCAGGATATTTCTGGTTTTAATATAAAAGGAGATGTGAGAAGTGTGGTAAACATCAACAACGTTTTATTGTTTGGTGTAAATCAAAATGCAGTGAAAGCTTATAAATTGAAATGATTTGATATGGTTAAATGATGTTACTAAAAAGATGGTGTTTTGAACAGGCAATTAATT
This sequence comes from Ginsengibacter sp., assembly GCA_039931355.1. Taxonomy (GTDB): domain Bacteria; phylum Bacteroidota; class Bacteroidia; order Chitinophagales; family Chitinophagaceae; genus Ginsengibacter. The sequence continues at coordinate 10,404 of JBDTSD010000124.1, read as the reverse complement.
ACTATTTATGTTTCCCAGTAGGCATTGAAAATATTAAAAGGCAGATAAGGCTTTTCATAGGCAACCATTAATCGCATGTAGGCTACATAAAAAATCCAGTTTAAGCTTGTACAGTATTACCAACCTTATCTAACGGTTTTACTTACCCGAACATTTTCGTTTCATAAAACCGGCTGATTGTATTAACTTCATATTTATACCATTGCTTCCCGCCTAACCTGTCGCCACCTTGGCTTGCCCTAACATAACGCATTACTAATGATTAAATACATATCAGAACCAAGAGACTGGGACGAACTTCTAAAATATATTTTCAAAAAAAACCTTACGCCCGTTATAGGCAAGGAAATGTTTAAGTTTAAAAATGAAGATTCGCTAACACCTATTGATGATTATTTATCCAAACAATTGCTGGAAGAATTCGATGTGACCGATCAGCCTGCAATGACACTACCTGAAGCCCTGAACTATCTCACCAATGTAAGAAGAGAAGAGCCATTAGATATAAAAACAAGGCTGAATTCAATGGTGGAGGATATAGCAGATAAAGATTTTCCGTTATTGTCTGATTTCTTAAGCGTAAATAAATTGAGCTACTATATAAACACCACCGTTTATAATAATGTATTAGAAGACAAATTGAAAAAAATAAGAAAGCAGGATGCTAATACTGTTAAGTCAATTAATTTTTCAATCAACCGGCCGTTCAATGATATTGGCATTCTCGAAGACTTAAGCGACCCTTTTGTATTTAATGTCTTCGGTTCTTTGCTGGATACCGTTGATCCTGCATTAACGGAGGAAGACATGCTTGAATATGTCGGCGAGTTTAAAGAAAAATTAAATGTTAAGCCGAATATTATAAATGCTTTAAAAAATAAAAATCTTTTGTTTTTAGGTTGTGCATTTCCCGACTGGATGGTACGTTTCATTCTTCGCCTGCTCTCAAGTGAGCCCTTGCACGACTGGGGTACCAAGCGAAGAATTTATATTATCAACGATGACACAGATCTTAGAAAAAGGCAATTTGATTTTCTTGAAAACTATAGGGTGGTTACTTTCAAAGGCAACACAAATGATTTTGTAAAAGAGCTGTCAGAAAGGTGGCCAAAGTATTATGAGGAAGAAACAAAGAAATTGGAGGAAGAGGCGAAAAAGGAAAATCCGATAGATCCAAAATTAATTTTCTTAAGCTATACCCGCAGCGACCAGGCGGCTGTTGAAACGCTAAAAGGCTCATTAGAAAAAATTGAAAACGTTACCTGCTGGTATGATAAAGAAAATATAGAAGGAGGTGACAAATGGAATAGCGAAATTCAATTTAATATAAGAAAGGCAAACTTATTTATACCACTTATTTCCGCCAACAGCTTAACGCATAAAGGCGCCGTGCAGGACGAATGGAGATCAGCGGTAAACGAAGAAGGGGTTCGGAATCTTACCGGGCAACATGATCCATATTTGATTCCCATAGTTATTGACGATTCTAATCTCTACGACCCTAATTTACCCGACTTTTTTAAAGAAATAGATATAAAGCAAGTGCGGGATGGTAATCCGGACGATAAATTTATAAATACTATTAAAGCAAGGCTAAAGCTGATATAGCAGAAAACTATGCCCGATCAACAAAACGAAACTTTAGAGAATACCAGTGTACCTGCTTTCATTGGCTTACAATCGTACAACGAAAATCAATCGAAATTTTTCTTTGGAAGAGATGAAGAAATAAGCGAATTAGCAACGCTTGTAAAATCGAATACCCTTACAATTGTATTTGGAAAATCAGGCACAGGCAAAACATCTTTATTGAATGCAGGCGTGTTTCCAAAATTGCGTGCAGACTATTGTTTGCCATTTCGTATAAGATTAGAATTTAAAGAAGACAGTCCCGATCTCATTACCCAAATAAAAGAAAAGCTGAAGGTTGAGATAATTAAATATGGATTTAAAGCAGCCTCTTACCCAGAGACAGAAACACTTTGGGAATATTTTCATAAAGAACTTTTGTGGCAGAATGTTACTCCTATATTGGTGTTAGACCAGTTTGAAGAGATTTTTACGTTAGCCACATTAAATCCGCACTTCACAAAAGAATATCTGAACAACTTCTGGGAAGAACTCTCCAACCTTATTGAGAACCATATTCCCGATTCATTGGTTGATCAGTTTTTAAATCACCGGGAACAAATTACCTACAATTATAAGCGCCAGCCGGTGAAGGTGATCTTTGCTTTCAGGGAAGAATTTCTGCCTGAATTTGAAAGCATTCCTTTCAAAATTCCTTCATTAAAATATTCGCGTTTCAGGCTGATGCCCATGAACGAAAACCAGGCATACGATGTAATCACTAAAACATGGCAGGAAAAAATTGATCCTCCGCAGGCAAAGGAGATCATTACTTATTTTACAAACGATGCAAAGCTTACTTACATCGCGGAAATCGAACCTTCTCTTCTGAGCCAGGTATGCTTTTATCTTGATAAAGAAAGAATAGCCCAGGGAAAAGAAAAAATTACTTCCGGTTTTCTTAAAGACTATCCAAAGGAAACTATTCTTCGCTCCATTTACAACCAGGTATTAGAAGAAAGTTTTGATGCGGTTGGACGGCCGCCAGCCGGGCAAAACGACAAGATCGTTATTGTAAACCCTGTTAAAGAATTTATAGAGGATAAATTGATTACCAATGAAGGATACCGCACCAAATATGCATTGACAGAAAAAGAAGGTAATATAAGGCCCGGCATTGAGGTTTTGGAACGTAAATATTTTATAAGAGATGATGGTAAAGCAGTGGAGATAACGCATGATGTATTGGCGCCCATAATAAAAGTTGACAGGGAAGAAAGAAGACAAAAGGTTGCCTTATTGGAGGCACGAAGAAAAGCAAGACAGAAAGCAAAAGTCATAATTATTGCAATGGTATTATTGGGTCTTGGGTTTTTGGGTTATGCTTATTACCAAAGAAACATTGCAATGGAACAAGAGAAGGCGGCAATTGAATCCACAAAAAATTTAAAGCGACAGATTCTAAAAGATTCTCTCAGGTTGAATGGTATTTTGCTTGCAATAAATAACAATTCAGGGAACAGAACCAGCAATGGTAATAAGAATCTATTGCCAAAAGATTATCCCGATTCTTTAAAAGATAGTCTCGATATAGCCTATAAAGCCGACAGCGTTGCCCTCGAAGATTTAAAAGAAAAATATGACAGGCTAACACATATTGTGGGCTTGCAAAATTTACAGATAAATGAATTAAAGATTTACCAGGGCAGGCTTGACTCAATTCGTATTGCTTCAGGGAAACTGAACACTGAAGTCAATGATCTTCGGTCGCGCCTATTTGAAAAAAGCCAGGAAGTTACCACTTTGCAAAAAAGATACGATTCTTTATTTCAGGCATTTAATGTCTATAAAATACAGTGGCATCCACCCTATCCAAAACCTACAGAGGCCGAAAAAGTTTATACCAACAGCCTGATGTTAGACTTGCATTTTGGGCCTTCGGTTAAAAATTATATGCAGGCGCCGGGCGATCTGACGGTCTATATCATTCCTGACATCCAGGCTAACAAGGCGGTCATCCGGGAGGCTAAGTTGTACGAGATAAATTGCAATGAAAGAAAAATAAGCGCTGCAGCAGGAGCCAAAAAAGCCGTTTACGCAAATGGCAATTATATTTTTCCTGATTTACCTGAAGGCAATTATTTTATAAAGATATGTACCTACTATGGCGGATATTATAAGTATGTGAAAAAGACAAATGGTAATGAGACAGTGAATTGGAATGCCTCTCCACCGATCAGGTAACATGGCTGACGAATTCTTTTTGTATTATCCAATCCTTTTTGATCAAACCAACCTGCTAATCGGCTGACAGTTTTACCAGGCAATATGATTGCTTGCGAACAACCATCTTTTGGAAATTGCACCTGCACACTAATAACGGTTTCTAATTATTAAAAAAAACATTTTTTCAAAATAAAATACAACCCCCAATGAGAGTTAAGAACATGGTAATAAAAGGGACTGAGCAAAGTGTTCCTGTAGGTGAATCATCAGCTGAAGACATCATCACGTTAAAGAAAGCTTACACAATTGGCGGTAGCGTTCGCGGCCTCACGGAAACTCATGATGTGGAACTTGAGAAAGATGATTTTGTGGAATTGGTTTTTAATGATGATACCACGTGGTATTGCAACACAGATACCATTGATGAAGTTTTCCCCGGTGCAGCAAAAGTAAACCGCTCGGGCGATGCGGTATTCGAAGTACCGGTTGCGCTTGTAAGCACTGATGTGGAAAGAGGAATAGCCGGAAGTATTTTACTGAAAGGCTTAAATATTTTTGCCAAAAAAACAATTGATAAAAAAGTACATGAGGTAGCCGCCGATTTTGAAAAAAAGCAATTAGAAAATACAAGCGGCTTATATCGTTTAGATGAAACTTTTCAATTACAGCCTTTTACTCCTTCGCTTACTAACACTCATTATTTACTCTTCCTTCATGGTACGGCTTCCTCTACCAAAAGCTCGTTTGGTGAATTAGTAAACACCGATTTGTGGAAATACATTCATGATACTTACGGCGTTAATGTGTTGGCTTTTCAGCATGAAAGCCTTACCAAGAGCCCGCTGCAGAATGTGCTGGACCTTGTAAAGCAGTTGCCGCAAAATATTTCATTCGATATCATTAGCCATTCACGTGGTGGACTTGTGGGCGATACGCTGGCACGTTTTTGCAATACAAACGAAAACATAAAAGGATTCGATGATAATGAAATTGAATATTTAAAAAAAGCCGATAATCGTAAAAACGATCTTGATACTATAGATGCAATAAAAGAAGTAATTGCCAATAAAAAAATCATCGTTAGTAAATTTATTCGCGTTGCCTGTCCTTCTCAGGGAACTACGCTTGCTTCCAACAGGATGGACCATTTCTTTAATGTCACCTTCAACCTGATAGGCATGGCTGGCGGGCTTATTGCGAGTCCTGTATATAGTGCTTTTAAAAATCTTATTTCAACAGTTATAGATTGCAAAAATGACGTAGATACGCTTCCCGGCCTTGAAGCGATGAACCCGGAGTCGCCGTTTATTAAAGTGCTCAACAGTCCCGCCTCCAATGTAATTCTCGATCAGCCGTTACTGGTAGTATCAGGCAATTGCAAAACAAAACTAAACCTGAAGGCGCTGCTGATAATCGTGAGTAAGCTGTTTTATTTAAAAGATAATGATCTCGTGGTAAACACAAAATCTATGTACTACGGATCAAAAAGACAAGGGCCGGTGCAATATCTTTTTGACGACGCAACAGATGTAGATCACTTCCATTATTTTAAAAATAAAAAAACAAATGATGGAATTATCACGGCATTGAAATCAACAGGAACTACATTGGTTACAGGTTTCAGCTTCCTTCAGCAGGACTCACTCACCGTCACTGACAGGAATGTTTTATTGAATCTCGATGGCGGCGCAGTGTTCAGTGATACTGTAACAGGCACCAAGCCTATCGCTGTTTTACTTCCAGGTATTATGGGTTCCAATCTTTCGGACAGTGAACATCCGATATGGATTAATTACCTAAAGTTTCTTACAGGTGGCCTTGGAAAGTTAGATATAAAATATACCGACATAAAAGCATCATCTATTATAAAAACATCTTATGAAAAACTGGTAAAATTTCTTGCCCCGGAATATGATGTAGTCACTTTTCCATTTGACTGGCGCTTGCAACTTAACAAAAGCGCCGCTCTCTTTAATGATAAGATCAATGAATTATTAGCCTATCATCAGCCCATAAAAATAATCGGGCATTCGATGGGCGGCGTACTTGTAAGAGATTTTATAATAAACCATGATGATACCTGGAAAAAACTAAATAACTCCGCCGGGTTTAAACTACTTTTCCTTGGTGCACCTTTGGGAGGCTCATATAGAATTCCTTCTGTGTTGATGGGAAGAGATTCTATTATTGATAAGCTAAGCAAGATTGACATCATTCATACCAAGAAGGGTTTATTAGGCATGTTTTCAAAAATGCCAGGATTGCTTAGCTTATTGCCATTGACCACAGATGCAGGTAATGATTTTGCCGCCGATGATACTTGGAAAAAAATGAGTGAGCCCCTCGGACAGTGGCCACTGCCGCAGCCTTCGGACCTAAAAGATTTTAAAAAGTATAGAGATAACATTCTGGCATCAATGGATAACATTGACTATTCCAACGTCATTTACGTCGCTGGAAAAGATGCGGCTACGCCTTGCGGCTATAGGGTTGATGAAACAAACAGGGGAAAAGAATTGGTTTTACTAAGCACGGCAGAAGGTGACCAGAGTGTAACATGGGAAAGTGGAATTCCAAAGAAGATGATTGAAAATAATTCAGTCTATTATGTAAATGTTTCGCACGGAGGCCTTGCAAACGAACCCATGATTTTCAGGGGTATTGCTGATATTATTGCAACAGGATCCACAATCACATTGAGCAAAACAAGGCCTGAAATAAGAGGCACACAAAAGACTTTTGTAACGCCGGTCCACCAGGATTTTGACATTTCAGCAGAAGGAGTTACTAAAACGCTGTTAGGATTAGATTCAGAAAAACAAGCCGCGCAGGAAGATGCACCACTGCATGTTTCTGTGAGCAATGGCGATTTGAGGTATGCAGCAGGGCCGTTGCTTGCAGGCCATTTTTTGAATGATGGAATTCTAAACGCGGAAAAACAAATTGACCAAAACATGGGCTTTGCTCTCTCAGAGATGCATAAGTTATCTATCTATCCTGGCGATATAGGAAGCAGCGAAATTTTTACCAAAAGCAAAAATGATTTCAATGGAGCAATCATTGTTGGCCTTGGTGAATCAGGTTTTTTTACGGCATACCAGCTTACACAAACTGTAGAGCAAGGTGTGTGTAAATTTCTTCTTAGTGAATGTAGAAGAGACGGCGATGGCAATAATGTAAAAGGGAAAGCAGGCGCTATAGTAATTTCTTCATTAATAATCGGCAGCGGATATGGTGGCCTTTCAATAGAAAATTCCATACGGGCCATTATGCAAGGCGTACAGAATGCTAATAGAAAAATAAAAAAGATACGGCCTGAAACTTATAAGAGCGTTCAAAAACTTGAATTTGTAGAGCTGTACGAGGATGCTGCATTGAGTTGTTTCTATTCCTTAAACAAAATTGCCGGCGAAGAAAATATGTTCTTAAATATTAAGAAGAACATTCCGAAAATGCGCACCCTGCTCGGCTCCAGGAAAAGGATACAATCGCAAACCACCGATGGCTGGTGGAACAGGATCACCGTGCAATTAGAGAAAAAAGATAATCCTGCATCCAAAGTAAACAACCTGCTTTTCAATGCATCCACCGGCGGGGCAAGAGAAATACAAAGAAGATTAAAAAGCAATACGCAGATCATCGAAAAAATAATTGACGATATCTCCGCAAAGAATATGTGGTCGCATGAATTGGCAAGAACAATATTTGAGTTGATGATCCCTAACGATTTCAAGGAACAACTTACACGGCAATGTAATATCAATTGGATACTTGATAAAAACACTGCCTCTTATCCATGGGAATTATTGCAGGATAAATCTGCTGATGCCAAACCCTTATGCATAAACGCAGGGATGATAAGGCAGCTTGCCACACAGGACGACCGCGGAGTAATAAATGTGGTTGCTAAAAAAAATGCGCTTGTAATAGGTGATCCTTTTCTCGATGGATATGTTGTGCAGTTACCAGGCGCATACAAAGAAGCTGAGATGGTATCGGCGTCACTCAAGGAGAATAATTTCGAAACAAACCTTCTTCTAAGAGGCGCATCTCCTGACATTATTAGAGCGCTTTTTTCTGATGACTATAAAATAATTCACCTTGCCGGGCATGGCATGTTCAACCCGGATGATCCGCTGACTTCAGGAATGGTAATAGGCAATGGCGTTTATTTAACCACGGCAGAAATTGCCCAAATGAGTATGACGCCAGACCTGGTATTTGTGAACTGCTGTTTTCTTGGCAAAACCGAAGGAGTGGCTGAAGAGCTTTACAGGAGCCGGTATAAGCTTGCAGCCAATATTGGTACGCAGCTTATAGAGAACGGCGTGAAAGCAGTAGTTGTTGCCGGTTGGGCTGTGGATGATGCCGCCGCAATGGATTTTACCAAAATATTTTATGAGAATATGCTCGAAGGTTCCGGCTTTGGAGATGCCGTGCAAAAAGCCCGCAAAACTATTTATGATAAATACCATAACGTTAATAATACATGGGGTGCTTATCAATGTTACGGTGATCCGTTTTATAAATTTGACAGCAGGCAAAAACAAAATAAAAAATTCGCTCCAGAATATGTGATTGCCGAAGAAGCAGAAATCGCTTTGCATAATTTACATAACGAAATAGACCTGGGAAATTATGATGAAGCTGACCTGCTTAATAGCCTAACTGCAATTGCCGCAGCCGTAGATAATGCAGGCCTGCGCAATGCCGCGATAACAGAAGAAGAAGCATTTATTTATGCGAACATGTATTACTACGATATGGCCGTCTCAAAACTCCAGGAGGTTATGACCATGGAAAAAGCAGATTTTTCTGTGACTACTTTAGAAAAGTATTGCAATGTAAGAGCGAAAAAATATGTAAACGACCTAAAGAATGGCGGTAACCGCAGCAAGCTTTTAAAAGAAATGAACGCAGTAATTACAGGCTTGCATATGCTGTTGGATATTAGCGAAACATCAGAGCGGCTAAGCCTTTTGGGAAGTACGCATAAGCGCAAGTCATTCATTTCACCGAAAGAAGAACAGAAGATTGGCGACCTTGCCTCTGCGGCTTATTTTTATATGAGGGCCCACACTTCACCCGGTAATAACAACAAGGCATACACGCTTTCCAACTGGATGGAAATGGAAAGCCTGCTGGTGCTGCTTGGTAGCCGTAAGTGGGGCAGTAACATTGTATATAATAAAGATAATTATAGCCTTGCAGCAGCAGAGGCGGTGGCCATACAATTACAAAATATAAAAGACACTCTCAATCCTGACTTTGAAAAAATGGATTATTGGGATCTGTTACAAGCGGTGAATATTGATCTTTGCCAACTAATAACAGACCCTTCGAGTGATCAGGACGAGCCTTGGGATGATGTTTTACTTTCTTACCGGAAAATATGGGCGAAGGCAGGCTCAAAGGGTAATAAGCTCTCCGAGATTGAACACCTGGAACAATTAGCAGATGCGCTGTCCCAAACAAAAAAAAGAGATGCATCAAAATTGAGAAAAAGAATAGAAAACCTGAAAGGAGAATTGAAGAAAATGATACCTTAGGTTTGATTTGAAAGAGGAAAAATTCAACACACTATTTAAAAAATATTTCCGTGGCGCCGAAACCAAAGTTGTGATGGTATTGGTTTACAAAACTCTTTACTTCATTTTTATATTTTAAAATTTCGTGTATCTCCTCTCTTAATTTGCCGGTGCCAATGCCATGTATAACAATTAGGTTAGGCTGATGATGTGCAATAGCCAGGGTATAATATTTTTCAAAAGTGCTTAGCTGCAACGAAAGCATTTCATAGTTGCTAAGCCTTTTCCAGTCAGAAGATAATTTTTCAATATGCAGGTCAATTACTGATCGTGCAGGTTCAAGATTTTGCCGCACGCGGGAAGCGTCGTAAAGCTGGCCGTAGGTATTGGTATATTCAGGAATTATTTCTTCTATTTTATCAGGGTAATCTTTGAAAAGTAACATAGAAAATGTAGGATCATTTTTCATTTTCATCTCTTCGATCTTTTGAAACAATTGCTTTGCCTTAATCTTTACAACACTTTCAAAGTGGCCTGCCTTCTTCTTGTTTGTGTTTACCAATGAAAAATCAAATTCAAATTTAGGCGCATCATTCATATCCTCGAAAAGCACATCGTGCAGGTAAAAATCGTTGAAGGATAAAATCGTATTATTTAGTTTGAAATCTTCCCTGCCCAGGAAGTGAAGACGATAGGTAAAATTGTATGGCTCACCCGTTTGATTAATAAGATAGATTTTAAAACTTTCCACCACATCATCATCAAAAACATCTTTATCAAATACGGGCAAAAAAGAAACCCAAACACCTTCACTCACTTTATACTTAGAGCCGGGCTTTTCTTTTCTTACGTCATCGATATATATTTTTTCCTTCTTAGTTTGTACGATTTTTTTTTCAGTAAATCTTTTAAAATATGGGAAATCAATTTGATCAGTATACACCGGAAACCGCACGCCTTCTACATCTATCAATACCATTTTATCATTGATGATGTCAACCACCTCCCCTTCTTCATTAGAATGAAGCATCAAAACTTTATCGCCCAACTGGTATTTCATTTTGCAAAGATAGAAGGTTTG
>JBDTSD010000123.1:0-13323 GCA_039931355.1 Ginsengibacter sp. | reverse complement strand
TGAATGTAACCGTTGCCGGAACTACAAAAGGCCCGGTATATGTAAAGCCTGCAACGGGGGCGGTAACTCCCGACACAATTAGGTTCATACCAGAATTAACTGTTACCTGGTGCCCGTTTGTTTTTAAGGCTTTGCAGGCAGCATTTATATTTACCTGGATATCGAAGCTTAAAATAATATTTGTTGTATCAGTTGGAATAATATTGTTGTTCCAAACTGTCGGGTCACTCCATACTCCTGATTTTACATTTGTTACCTGTCCAAAACAAATATCAATTAACAGGAAAAGAAAGATGGTAAAATATACTTTCATTAGATGAATATACTCAATTCAAAAGGAATTTTGGGTTATTTTTAATTTGAAAAAGATGGTAACTTTCTTTTGAAATAAGTGTTTAGAGTCACTCCCTGGTTCACTTAATAAAAAGTGATTTTGCAAATATTATTTCAACCGTTGCATACCTCCATATTAGTTTTTCAATCAAACTGTCCCGTTCACAATTCTCAGCGTTCTATCTCCATTAAACTAAAGATAGCAGATTGAAGAAGGGAACCAGGTTCGGTAACTTCATCAAGAATAGAAAAATGATTTTTGCCCGGGATATTCAGCAATTGAACAGCGCCTTGTTTGTCTTTCCAGTTCTCATACATTTTTAATGCCTGCTCTTTAAATTCACATGTTTCATCGCTACCTGCCGCAAGCAATAACGGACATGGATGTGAGTGTTTCAAATACGCCGGACTATTTCTTGCTGACATCGCCGTATCCATTTGCAGAACCAGGTTAATATTAGATAGCATTAAAGGTTGAAGATCGTATAAGCCACTCAGGGATACCACACCTTTTAAAAAATTTGTATCGTCATTGACCAGTAACATACATGCAAGATGCCCGCCGGCACTATGTCCGGCGACATACACCTGCATGGGATTTCCATTATAGTTGGTTAAATTACTTTGCAACCACGACATGGCATTGCGACATGATGATACGATGTTATCCATAGAGGCTGAAGGAGCAAGCGGATAATTTAGCAACACGATTGTTACATTTCTTTCTAAAAAAGTTGGTACCAGAAAATGAAATAAATTTTTATCGAGCAGGTGCCAGTAACCGCCATGAATAAAGACCAGTGTTTTCGCATTTGGATTTGCTGCAGGAAAAATATCGAGACGCTCTAAGGGATGGCTGCCATAAAAAATGTCTTTAAAAACAGCCTGTTCTTTTTCTGCCTGGCGGCTTAGCTTTTGCCAACGTTCATAATAATCGGCAAAGTCAGGAACATGCAACCTGTTATTATATTGGGCATCTAATTGTTGCTGGTCGTAATGCTTGTAAACTGCCATTAAAAGCGGTTAATTGAATTTTTTGACTGCCGGTCGTTTCGCTATAAAGTTTGGAGGCATTTAAAAACGATCCTGTAAAACTCAGGATGCGATTGCCATGTTTTCCCGGTAATAATTTTACTATCCATTACTGCTTCATCAGGAGTGATATAAATGCCGCCGCATGATTCTACTTCAAATTTTACATGCTCGTAACATGCAATCTTTTTCCCATTCACCAGCCCGGCAGTAACCAATATCTGTACACCGTGACAAATAGCGAAAATGTATTTATCGCTTTCAAAAAAGTCCTTTACTATTTTAATTACGGTTTTGTCGTTCCTTAAATATTCTGGTGCCCGGCCTCCAGGTATTAGCAAAGCGTCATAATCCTGCGTGTTCACATTTGCAAATGAAATTTCCGATTCAACCAGGTAGCCTTTCCGTTCCACGTATGTATCCCATCCCGGCTCAAAGTCGTGAATTACCAGGTTTAATCTTCTTACAGCAGGTGCCGCAATTACCGGGGTGTATCCTGCTTCCCGTAAACGGTGCGCTGCAAAAAGAATTTCAAAACTTTCACCGGCGTCGCCGGTTAGTATCAGTATTTTTTTTGATGTAGACATTTTAAGAATATTTCTTTTTTATGGGAATATGTGTTTTAGTGAAAACAGCTTCTCCGTTAAGAATATTATTGTCGAATGTTATTGGACCTGCTTCCATGAGATAAATTTTTTAATGCTGTTATATCTTTCGGATTGCAAGCTAAATAAATAAAATAATTATTGAGAACCTTGCTGCACATAGAATATTTACAAGATCCTTTTTTCAATTTCCCTGGCGGGCTTTAAAAAATTAGCCTAGTCTTTTCAACTGAAAGCCGGAAGGCTTTATTTTTTTTATCGAATGGCTTCGAATTTATTGTATCATTTTTCTTTTATAATGAACATTATATAAAACCTCCCACGTCGCACCATTATTTGTGGAAATTTCAAATGTCCAATCAAAGTCGTTCCTGGTTATATTAATGAAGGAGGTCCGTTGTTTTCTCGGTTCTCCTTTTTTGTTGAGATAATCCCGGATCAATATCATCTTTCCTTCTTTGAATTCGCCTGTAAATAACGAATGGTGACCTTTATTATCAACCATTGTTTGTTCCCACTTATTTGTTTCGGAATTGTAAGAGGAAATGCTTACGCCATGAAAGGGGTCAGGCGGAAATTCAACAAAATTATCCTGCACTGCGTAGCCATCTAAAATTGAAGTGACCGTGTTTTCTCCCATGAGGGTGTTATCTGCATATAAATCCCATTTGCCAATCCAGAAATTAAATTGCGAGGCTTGAGGAGGCGGATTATTTCCGTCCTGTGCTTTAATTGTATGAACCGGGAAGATGTATAGTAAAAAAATGAAAAAGAATCTTATTTTTTGCATTCGGTAAATTTTTAAGGTCCTTATTTTATTTTTATCCATGTATCTTTTAAGCCTTTTTCTTCTAAATAAGCATAAAGTTCTTCACCTTCTTTGCCTCCCATTTTTGCATGATGCAGCATGGTAAATCCGTGTGGCCCATTTGCAAAAATCAATTTTGGATATTGTTCAAGAATAGGTTTTACCAATTCCGTTTTGCCTAGCATACATAAGACAAATAAGGTAACCCGCGAACCGGCATTGATAAGGTATTCTGCAATTTCCTTATTTCCCAAATGCCCCGCCCCCTCGATGCCTGCTTCAAAATCCCCGCTGCCCCAATCATACCGGCTAAATATTATATTGGGATAATCAGCAATCATCGATTGCACTTTTGCCAGGTCACCATCTTTGCCGCCATGGCCTGCAATTACAAATTCCTTAACCGTTTCAATTTTATACGGTTCGGGTGTAGGTAACTTATCCTGCGATCGTATTAATTTCGGAAAAAGAATTAGCCCGGGAATAAGTGTTCCGGTGTTTCTTAAGAAGTTTTTTCTATTCATAATATTTTTATTGCATGATTAAATTAATCTATGTTCCTGGGCATAAAAAAAATTTTACGCCAATGGTCGCCTTTACTGGGTAAAAAAATAAACCAGTTAAAATAATTTGCATTTCGCCGGTTAAATAATGCAATTCACGTAAATCAATTTTCACCTGACTTTTATAAAATATATATTTACGGACATATGCATGTGCAGCTAAACAGGAGGATTACTTATATAATTTTTGCGGGTGTTTTTTTTATTTTCTGGTTCTTGTTTAAGGTAGGAGGAGTGCCCGATATTCCCCGGGCATTGTCGTCAACATTGATTGATATAATTTTCACAGTAAGCTCTTTGGTTATTACAGTTGAAATTTTGCTTCCTAAATTTTTTTATAAAAAGCAGTATATTATTTTTTTTTGCCTGTTAGGTTTAATAATTTTTATCGCCGGTTCTGCCATAATACTTATGCAACTTAAATTGGATGGAACGTCGCTTTCCAATTACCAGGAAAATGTATCAAAATCAAGGATTCATTTTTTTTACTGGTTTTGGGCTGATTTGGTTTTGGGGTCTTATTTTCTGGTATTTTTTATTTCGGCCACTGGAGCATCTATAAGGTTTGCTTTTGACAGGTTAAGTGCCGTAAATGAAATTGAGAAACTGGAAAGAATTACCATCGCTGCAGAACTTAAATCTTTGAAAGACCAGATAAATCCACACTTTCTTTTTAATGCTTTAAACACTATATACTACAAGATTGAAAAAGGCAACACCGAAGCCCGGCATGTACTTCAAAAGTTTTCTGAAATGCTGCGTTACCAGCTTTACGAGTGCGACAGGGAATTTACAAAAATTGAAAATGAATTGCAGTTTTTAAACTCCTATATTGAATTGCAAAAGTCAAGATTAAATAATAATTATGAAATAGTATATGAAGGATTCGGGACCGACGGAAACTTTTTTATTGCTCCATTTTTATTGATGCCAATTATTGAAAATTGTTTTAAACATGTATCGGATTTTGACGACAGGCCCAACCGGATTAAAATTGAAGTAAAAATAGAAGAAGGTTGTTTGCTGTTGTATACTTTTAATACAGTACGATTGAACCCCAATCACAAGCATGGTGGTATTGGATTGGAAAATGTAAAAAGACGTTTACAATATTTGTATGAAAATAAATATTCGATTGACACTAAATCTTCTGAAGATTTTTTTGAAGTAAATTTTAAACTGACACTGCATTGAAGCTTCGTTGCATAATTGTAGATGATGAACCGGTTGCAAGAAAAGGAATCGGGGAGGATATAAAAGATATTAAATTTATTGAACTGGCCGGGTTTGCAGAGAATGGCTTGCAGGCAAATGACCTAATAGCTTCACAAAATATTGACCTTATTTTCCTTGACATACACATGCCAAAGTTATCGGGTCTTGATTTTCTGAAAACTATTAAAGACCCTCCGCTTGTAATTATTATCACGGCTTATAATGAGTACGCAATTGAAGGTTTCAATCTTAATGTAATAGATTACCTGGTGAAGCCTGTTTCATTTGAAAGGCTGTTAAAAGCATGTAACAAGGCCAAAGAGTATTTCGATTTAAAAAATAATTCGATAGTCAGCAAGACAAATAGTGCTGATTATTTCTTTATCAAATGCGAAAGCAAATATGAAAAAATATTTTTTGATGATTTACTCTTTGTCGAGGCTGCCGATAACTACGTAATCATTCATACCATGGGCCGTACTTTTATCACTTATCTTACCTTAAAAAATATTGAAGAATACCTTGCAATGGACAATTTTATTAAAGTGCATAAATCGTTTATAGTTGCTGTTAATAAAATAGATTTTGTGGAAGGGAATTCGATTAGTATCAACAAAAAAATAATACCAATTAGCCGCAATATGAAAGAAGAAGTTTTAGAGCGCATTGTAAATAAAAAACTCATCAGGCGTTAAGATTTATAAATGTCTCGTGCGATAATACTTGCATAAAATTTGGCAGAAGAATATTTATAATCTTCAGGATAAATACAAGTCCGGCTGCTAAAGGGTTGTAATGAATGTATTCCATCTTTTGTATAAATACATCTCTTTTCTATATCTCCATATTTAATCGATTACATTTCCGAAATTGTACCTCCTGTCTTTTGAAACAACATACAAAGCGCAGCAAATATTGAATTTGACAAAGAATAAGCCGCCGTATATTTAAGGGTTCATTTAATTATCAATCAGATATGAAAAAAATTATTCTGCTGCTATCAGCCACATCTATGTTTTTTATTGCCTGTAACAACAACGAGAAAATGGAAATAAAAAAAGACAATAAAGACCTTGCTACGCTTTTTGAAAATTATTATACAGAAAGAATGCAGTTAATACCGGTCGAGTCAACGCAAATTGGTGACAGTACTAATAATGATAAATTATTCGCTGATTTTACAGACAGCTATCGCGAAAAATACAAACAGTTCTTTGCTCATTATCTTGATGAAATAAAAAAATACAACCGTG
Organism: Ginsengibacter sp.; assembly: GCA_039931355.1. Taxonomy (GTDB): domain Bacteria; phylum Bacteroidota; class Bacteroidia; order Chitinophagales; family Chitinophagaceae; genus Ginsengibacter. The sequence goes on along the minus strand of JBDTSD010000123.1, from coordinate 7,514 downwards.
ATGAACTGAGTGACAATGACCGTATCAGCTATGATATTTTTAAAAGGGAAATGGAAATAACATTGGATGGTTTATCGCTCGGATGGTTTGCAAATACTGTTACCTATCCTGATCATCGTTATATGCCATTTAACCAGTTTGGTGGCATTCCCATTTTAATGGGACAATTAGGTAGCGGTGAAGGAAGCCAGCCTTTTAAGACTTTAAAAGATTATGACAACTGGCTGAAAAGAACGGCTGCCTTTTCTGTATGGGCGGACAGTGCGATCATTTATTTTCGCAAAGGCATAGCTGCTGGTATTACTTTACCACAACCGCTGGTAAAAAAAATGATAGACGAAATGGACGCCATGGTGGTAACCGATCCAACAAAAAGTCTGTTCTATGGCCCGATAAATAAAATGCCTAAAGACTTTAGTGATAATGACCGTCAAACAATGTCATCGGCTATTGTGCAGGCGATCAACCAGCAACTCGTACCCTCTTATAAAAAGTTGGGTGATTTTTTAAAGACAGAATATTTTCCCAAAGCAAGAACTACCACCGGCATCAATGCCTTGCCCGATGGTGATAAATATTACAACTTCCTTATCAGGTACTGGACAACTACCAATAAAACGCCTGATGAAATTTATCAAACCGGCTTATCAGAAGTGAAACGAATACGTACCATCATGGACAGTGTCAAAACATCTGTAGGCTTTACAGGTGATCTTAACGCATTTTTTGAATACATGAGAACAGACAAACGCTTCACGCCATTTAAAACGCCCGAAGAAGTGCTGGCAGCAACACGTTTGATACTTGCACGCATACAACCGAACGTAAAAAAAATGTTCTCGAATACACCAAAGAGCCCTTTTGAAATAAGGCAGACAGAAGCGTTTCGGGCAGCGAGTGCCAGTGCAGAATATATCCCCGGAACAGCAGATGGAAAAAGGCCGGGCATCTATTATATTCCCATTGTAGATGCAACTAAATTCAATATCACCGGCGGAATGGAAAGCACATTTTTACATGAAGCTATCCCCGGGCATCATTACCAAATTTCATTACAGCAGGAAGATAGTTCGCTGCCGAAATTTCGCCGCTTTGCCTGGTATGGGGCTTATGGTGAAGGGTGGGCTTTGTATTGCGAAAGCCTGGGAAAAGAGTTGGGTGTATATACTGACCCTTATCAATACATGGGTGCATTGGGCGATGAGATCCATCGTGCCATTCGTTTAGTCGTGGATGTAGCTATGCATACCGGTAAGATGACAAGAGAAGAGGCCATCAAATACATGATGGACAATGAAGCGATTGATGAAGCCGGCGCTACTTCCGAAATAGAAAGATACATGGCCATACCTGCGCAGGCATTAAGCTATAAGATCGGTGCATTAAAGATCCGTGAGTTGAGAAATAAATACCAACAGGAGCTCGGAAGCAAATTTAGCCTGGCTGCTTTTCATGATGAGTTTTTGAAAGATGGCTGTATGCCATTAGAAATAGTTGAAAAGAAAATGGATGCATGGGCAGAGGAACAGAAATAGAAATTAAACGCAAAACAAAACCTATTTTTAAGAAGCAACAACTTTAAAGCAAGTTGACATAAAGTTTACCGCACCGCCATTTTATAAACTGTATCACAATGAAATTCAATCGTTTTTTACTGACAGTTTTGTGCTTTGTGCTAATTGAAAATATCAATGCACAGACCGACAGTCTGAAATCAACTTCACAAATTGACACAATCCTATATAACAAGAAGAATGAGAAATTTTACTTCGGTGGAAAAAAGATGCAGGTAGCAGACCTGAGACCAATGCTGAATAAATTTAACTCATCAGCCTTTGAATTTAAACAATACCAAAAAAGAGCTGCGCCTGGGATAATTATTTTGCTAACGGGTATTACCTCAGGCGTTATTGCGCTAACAAGACTTAATAAGGACAAACAGTTTTTTACACCATATAGTATAACATTATTTGCCGGGGATTTGATTGGTATTCCACTAATGATATCAGCGAAAAAGCATCTATTAAAATCGGCGTCATTATACAACAAGGAGATCCGCGAATTTTAAGAGAAATCAAACTTTGCCTGCCTTGTTCGTGTTTTCATTACCATGTTTTTTCATAAAGTTCGTTGGTCGTAAGATCGATAAAAAGCAAAGTTTTTGAAAGATGGTTGTATGCTATTGGAAGTGTCTTAAAAGAAAATGGACCCATCGGAAGAGAAACAACGATAAAAGTTAACGTCACGCGGGTTTTCACACCAAAAGTTTAAAAAAACTTTCAACACCTTTTTTCAGGCAAATTTATTAGTCACCTTACAGTTTTTGGTTCCTCGGCAATTTTAGCCAAGGTATTATCCACATGATACCTTTTTGAGTGAAAATGGCATAATTTTTATTATAGTAGAGCATAATTTTTTACGTAACCTATCGAAACAACCATTATAATACCTGCCACAAAAATTTACCAAACAACTGAATGTAATCTAATATAAAAGTGCAAGTGAGATACGAACAAAGTTGATTTCCAACAATTTAAGTTTATTACCGGAACTGTATATTTTGATAATGTAAGTCACCTTAGTGGCCCGCAATAAAATTGACTAAATCTTATTTACCAAAAAACTAAATCCTTCAACCTTTAAAGTTTTCCTATCCAAGCAGATAATGCTTGCCATCTCTTATAATCTAATAAACCAACACATGAAAAGAATTGTAACCCTCCTGCTATTATTTCCTTTTTTTGCAAACTCTCAAACAGGCGCTTTCACATTTACGCTTTCTAATTCGGCGCGGACAAGTGCTGGTGTTTTTAAAAAAGACAGTACCCTTGTTCGAACTTTATGGGCGGACAAAAAGTATAGCGCCGGAACGTACACTGAGTACTGGGATGGTAAAGATGACTATGGGGTAAAAATTGCTGCACCGGATGCGAACTATGATATAAAAGTTTTATCGAGCAATGTAAATTATAGCTGGGAGGGGATAATTGGGAATACCTCTTTGGCAGATACCGGTTCCTCAGTGCATAGAGGTTACTATACATCTATGACCGGTATGGCTATCACCGGTACCACAGCATATTTCTGCCAGGGATATTCAGAAGGATATAGCAGTGAAGCCAAATTTTCAACATTGAACCCACAGGTACGCCTTAATGTATATCCAGGAAAAGTTTCAACTATGAACGCAGACTATGTTGCAACAGATGGCATTAATGTGTATTGGGCCGGATACGACGCCTACAGGCTTACCAATAGCTTCGTACACGTAACAAGGGTAAGCGATGATGGGGAAGTTACGTTTGGCGCCAATGGGGTAAAATATACTATGCAACAAATAGGCTATCCCAAAACTTATAACAGCACTATTGATTACCTCGCGGTAAACAAATCAAAACCAAGCGGATTGGCGGTGCAAACGTCCGGAAGCTATCTATTTGTTTCTCACAAGGGATTAAATGAATTACACGTTCTTAATAAAACAACAGGTGCATTGGTACGAAAACTTATAATAACGAGCCCGGCAGGGCTGGCTACCGATGGCAATTACCTGTGGGTAGTCTCTGGCACTAACACTGTTGCAAAATATCTTGTAAATGCCAATGGCACACTTGGATCGGCTGTGCGTACTTTAACAGGGATTGCTACTCCCGGAGCTATACAGGCGTATGGATCTACTTTAGCAGTAATAGACGCAGGCGTTAACCAGGTTGTACGGTTTTTCAATACCACTACGGGTGTGCAGGGAACCCAATTAGGTACCACTGGCGGGTACGCTAATTCACCTGATGTAACTAATACCAGGTTTTTCTTTAATGACTATCGTGGAAATTTAAATTCTTTTATCGCATGGCAGCCCAATGGAACTTTTTGGTTGGGCGATCCTGGCAATTTTCGTGAGCTTCATTTTGATGCTACTAAAAAATATTTAGAGACTATCATGTCGCTAGGCACATCCTATTCCACAGACGTTGATAAAAACAATATAAACAGGGTGTTTGCTGAATACCTGGAATTCGCTATTGATTATACAAAACCTCTTACCGGCAACACCGGTTGGCAGCTTACAAAAAATTGGGGATATTATACTACGACCGGTTACGATAAAACGAAGAAATTGCAAAACCATATTACATTGAGTAATGGAAGAACCTATGCGTTTATTTTTGCGCCCACCACTATTCCCGAAATTGTTGAACTTACATCTACAGGTTTAAAATTTTCAGGCATACACCCAAGACCTAATTCTGTAATTTGCAAGGATGGTTCTTTACAGCTAACCACCGGGTCAAGTTCCCTGGGAAGCTTTTTGGTAATAACGAAATATTCGCCAATAGGTTTTGATGTAGCCGGTGTTCCGTTGTGGAGTAAAACCGGAACTCTACTGGCCACAACTCCTCTGACCATACTAAAGGATCCCATTCGTCCTCCGATAACTGAAGTATTAACCGCCTCTAAAAAAGTGATTTTTTATAATCCAGATTTATACTACCAGGGCATCTCATCGCAAAAATTTGATGGATACCACCTGGGAGCTATAAAAGTTGGAGATAATACATGGCGTTGGAAAACACAGCGATCTACGCCAGCTACTTACCAGGGAGCATTTCCTGGAGCAGATTATTTTGAAACCGGAAATGGTGTTAGCCAAAGCGCAGGCAGCCGGGTAAATGTAGTCGGTAATAATATTATTACAGGTTACAATGGAGAAGGCTGGAAAAACGTACAAACCAATTATTATAACCACTATTATGAAGACGGTTTACCAATAGCTCAATTTGGAACTGATCGATATTTCAATTGGTCAACCTCTGCTGCCGGCAGCGCTGGTAACGAACTAACTCCCGCAGTGGTAGCAGATGCAAACGGGGACCTCTATTTATATCACGGAGATGAAAGCCAGCACGGAGGTATGCACCGGTGGAAGATTACCAATCTAAATTCTATAAAGGAACAATACGTCAGTATCCCATATGCAAAATCTTATGTACCACCGGCTACTGCTTACACCGACTTACATGCCGGGCTACCCGCTTATTCATTATTGCTTAACAGCAATGGATGGACTAAGTCGGGCATATTAACAACTATCACCGGCACAAAAAAATATGTTAATGACGGCTCCCCGGACGTTTATACAACATTTGCCCAGCTTATTGGTACCGCAACTGTACAGAGAGACCTTGGAACAAATAATGTGTCCACCTCATGGAAAATTTCCGGGCTGCTTAGTTATGAATTTAGTGATATGTTAGCGGGGTCTGGCGTTACTGCTTACCTCGATGTGCTGGATGCCGCAGGAAAAATTATTTCAAGGTTTTATTATACATTGTCGCATAGTTCGAAAGTCATCACTATTAACGCTAATTCCGCTGTCATGGCCAGCGGCCTTAACCTAATACCAACCTTGACAAGTTATCAGCCATTCGAAGTAAATATCGTGAATGGAATGGTGACCTTTAGTTATGCAAATTATGGCCCCGTTGTTACAACTATATTCGATCCGACGGCTAAGTGGCAACAACCGAAAACATTAAGGCAATATTTTGTGGGAGGGTTCCCGGCCTATATTAAAACTATGGGCATTATGGATATGCATTTTTATAAAGATTATACACTCACCGGGGGCGCTCCTTCCTATATAACGACAAATATTGAAAATAATAAGCGGGATTATAATAGAGGAATAATCACCAGTCAGGGAACTTATGAATAGCTTTTGTGTAAGGATACATATTACTGTCAAAGAAAGTTTAATTAATTTTTCAATGAGACAGCCTGCCTCTTTGTATTGTTGCAGCATGAATACAAATCATAATTTTCAGATAATGATGGCGACACAGATTTAATATTAGGTAACCAGGGATTGAACAATCAATTTACTGTAAGCGAGCAAAAGCCTGTAAGCCTCTATTTTAAAGACTTTGATGGCAATGGCACCATTGATCCTTTTATGTTTTATTTTAATGGCGACACTTCTTATCCCGCTTACTCACGCGATGATGTGGCGCAACAAATGCCGATGCTTAATAAGAAATATTTATTTTATCCTGACTATGCCGGTGCATCACTGAATAGCATGTTTACACAAGAACAAATAAAAGACGTTGGGAAACTACAGGCAAACCAAATGCAGACCATTTACCTGGACAATACCGGCAAGGAATTTACTATGCGGCCTCTTCAAGTAGAGGCACAATATGCACCGGTTTGCGCAATCACTTCAGCAGATATAAATAATGATGGAAAAAAAGACATCATTCTTGCGGGCAATAATTTATCTACAAGAATAAAATTCAGCAGGTATGATGCTAATCATGCGATACTGATGCTTGGCGATGGCAAAGGAAATTTTACATACGTGCCGCAATGGCAAAGTGGCCTGGATGTGCAAGGCAGCGTGCGAGGACTTGTTGCAGATAAAAAGCGCTTGTTTTTTGGGGTGAATGATGGTAAAGTAGTGGAGTATTCATGGCATTAGTGGCTGCCGGATATTTATTCTGCTAGTTTCTGTTGTCCTGGCCGAGTCACACGCAGTGGAGTAACACCAACAAGTCCGTAAAAAGACATTCTAACTATTATGTATTTAATTGAACCATACAAATCTATTGGAATACTGAATTTGAATATGAGTACGTCAGAAATTGAGGATATTTTAGGGAATGGAAATATCAAACACAGCACATATTTACCAGCTATTGACATAGGAAACTACATAAATGGAATTAAAATTGAGTATGAGAAAAATCTAGCTTGTTATATAGGCGTACTCACATCGTTGACACCAGTCCATTTAGATTTTAATTTTTATGATAAAAGTTATCTTGAAGTAATGCAATATTTTAAGCGATACCAGGGTAATATTTATGTAGAAGATGAAGTATCCATTGTATCAGATTTTTTAGGGATAAGCGCCTACTTTGAAGATGGTATTAAAGAAGTGTCAATTTTTACTAGGAGTTATGGGGTAGAGCCTATTAAAGGTCTTGAAATAATTATATAGCTGAATGCTATCAAATTGCGCAAGGATAGAGTAGGTTATAGATCGAAGGAACAATACCAACAAGTGCGTAGAGCATAGTTCCGCCGACATTTTATTACAAAGGAGTGCAGGAAATTTTTTGCAGTTGATAATGTCATGGAGAGGATGGCTACTGATTTGAGTTAGCTAAAATAAATTTCATACTCTCTGCGCGCCGAGTCCTCTTCGACTCGGCTGGGACGCAACAACGAATCACCCAGATATTGATTATTTTACCGCCCCATAGTTCATATTTTCCTATATCAACTGTACGATTTCATACACCTATTGTTCACTAACGTACACCTTTGGTTAAATAAAATTAATTGTAGATACTAATTGCCAATGCTCTTTGGCATTGGCATGATGGTTGAAAAATTTGGTGATAGTTACTCTTTGCGGGTATCTCAATTAAAATTTTTCTTTTAATCCGCGATTATAGCGGGTATAGGAGATTAAAATAATTACCATGCTAAAAAATTATTTCAAAGTT
>JBDTSD010000122.1:0-13581 GCA_039931355.1 Ginsengibacter sp. | reverse complement strand
ACGGCAACAATGGCTTTGTAGTGCCTCCTGTAGACTATATGAATATGCACGTGGAGGAACAGGATAATTATGACCTGGGCAAGCTCTATGAAATATTAGAGAACGAAATCCTTCCGCTTTATTATGACGACCACGATACGTGGAGACAGATTGTAAAGAATGGCATGCGTGACGTGCAGGTGCAGTTTGACAGTAACCGTATGGCTAATGAGTACTACGAAATCTTGTATAAATAACAATATAATTTCTTACTGAGTGAAAGCGCCCGGTGTGTCATTACTCACTAAAATGTATAAATAAATTCCTGCTGGTTTAAGGTGTCAGGCCACTCCAGGTGACCAGGCACCTTTAGTATGAACATAATTAAAGTGGCCCCATCCCAGGTTATCAGGCACCTTTTAAACTTTAATTTCTATGGTTTAATTTAGCAGGGTAATGAAATCAGGATTTGTCAATATTTTCGGGAAGCCCAATGCCGGCAAAAGCACCTTACTGAATGCATTAATGGGAGAGAAGCTGGCGATCGTTTCCCCTAAGGTGCAGACCACGCGACACCGGATAAAAGGGATACTAACCAATGAAAATTATCAAATCATATTTTCCGATACCCCCGGCATTATAGAACCAAAATATAAGCTGCATGAAAAAATGATGGACGCCGTAAAGGGCAGCCTTGAAGATGCGGATGTGGCCCTGCTTATCGTGGATATAAAAGATGACCTCGAAGAAGCTGACACTATTTTTTCCCAACTTCATCTTAAGGTGCCGGCAATAGTTGTACTTAACAAAGTCGATAAGGTAAGCGAAGAAGCGATAACAAATGCAACCGCCTTTTTTTCTCAAAAAAAATATTGCAAAGAAGTCATTCCAATATCTGCCTTGAAAAACGCGGGCCTGGATAAATTACTGGACGCTATACTTTCTTTATTACCGGAAGGAGCGCCTTTTTATGAAGATGATAACTTAAGTGATCTGCCGACTAAATTTTTTGTGGGAGAAATAATCAGGGAAAAAATTTTCCAATTGTACGCTGAAGAGATACCTTACCATGCGGCCGTGCTCGTGCAGGAGTTTACTGAGAAAACGACATTGACAAAAATAAGGGCGGATATTATTTTGCAAAGAGAAACGCAAAAGGGTATTGTGTTAGGCGAGGGTGGAAAAATGATCAGGCAACTCGGCACCCTGGCGAGAAAAGATATAGAAGAATTTATTGGAAGAAAAGTCTTTCTCGAGTTGTTTGTAAAAGTAAGGCCCAGGTGGCGGGACAACGAAATACATTTGAGAGAGTACGGGTATTGAATAATGTATGATGTACGATTTCAGGGACGTACAGTTAACCAAAACGCCGGTGCTTGATAATGTTGATATAATTAGTAATTAGGTGATAGTGGACATGATGATCGGTTGATAAAGTTTAGCATTGTTTAATTGGATATAAGTGGTAGATAAAATAAAACATTTTCAAATTTAATAAACTTGCCTTGGAACCCTCCCCTGGAGGGCAGGGAGGCCCCATCTTTTTATGAATTCATTTGGCAGAATATTCAGGGTAGCTATTTTTGGTGAATCACACGGGCCATTTGTTGGTTTGACTGTAGATGGATGCCCGGCGGGCGTGTCTCTTACCCCGGATGATTTTACTATTGACATCGAACGCCGAAAGCCCGGTGCAAAAGGGACTACGCCGCGTAAAGAAGATGACATCCCTGAAATAATTACCGGCGTTTTCAATGGAAAAACCACCGGCGCACCCTTGGCTATTTTGTTTAAAAACAGCAATACAAGAAGCGCTGATTATGAAAAGCAAAAAGCTATTCCAAGACCCGGGCACGCTGATTTTGTAGCTGGTAAAAAGTTTAATGGCTTCCAGGATTACCGTGGTGGCGGGCATTTCAGCGGCAGGCTTACGGTAGCCGTAGTCGCTATGGGCGTGGTTGCAAAAAAAGTAATTGCGGCTATTGCTGCCGAAAGCAACATTAATATAACAGCAAGTATTCTTGAGATAGGCGGCGAGCAGGATACAGAAAAAGGACTGCAAAAAGCTATTGAACAAAAAGATACGATCGGGGGTATCGTGGAGTGTAGAGTGAAAAATTTGCCTATAGGGTTGGGCGAGCCTTTTTTTGATTCTGCTGAATCACTTTTGAGCCATGCCGTCTTTTCAATACCTGCTGTAAAAGGCGTTGAATTTGGGGCGGGTTTTGCTGCCGCAAAGATGTATGGCAGTGAACACAACGATGCCTTATTAGAAGAGACTGGCAAAACGAAAACCAATCATTCCGGAGGTATTGTTGGCGGAATTACTAATGGCAACGACCTTGTGTTCCGCATAGCTGTGAAACCCACCTCCTCTACGCCAAAAGAACAGCAGACATTAAATGTAGAAAGCGGTAATATAGAACCGTTTTCTGTAAAAGGCAGGCACGACCTGTGCATTGCTTTAAGAGTACCTGTGGTACTGGAGGCCGTAACCGCCGTGGTATTGGCCGACCTGCTGATGATTTATAAAAGGATGAATAATGTGTAATTATTTATTCCGGCAAATGCACATCTTCTATAAAAAAGAATTCAACCGGCTGGCCTTTTTCTAACGTTATTGAAAGGATATCAAATTGTATATTTTTCCAGGCAGGGTACTGGTAGCAAAATTCCTCTGAGGCATTAATAAGATTTGTGAGTTTCTTTTTGGTAACATCGTCTTCCGGGTAACCAAACTTCCTTGTTCGTCTTGTTTTTATTTCGATGAAATGCAGCACATTATTTAAGGAAGCGATTACATCTACTTCCCAGTGGCTGTGTCGCCAGTTTTGATGAAGGATAACGAAGCCCTTTTCAAGCAGCCAGCTAATTGCCATTTTTTCTCCGAGAGCGCCGGTTGAATTGTGATGAGCCATTAATACAATATAAGATATTGTGTAAAGAAAAATGTTTATGTTGATAAGAAGCTGTTTGAGTTATTTGTTTTTATGTAACCCGCTTTTGTGAGTTGTTGTCCGCAAGAGCGGCATCTCAGTTATCATGCTGACGATTTTTTTTCGGTCGTAGGGAAAAGATAAATAGAAACCATCTTCTTCGTGCCCTTCGAGTCTTAGTGGGAAAGAATAATACCACGAAGAAACAAAGCACACAAAGGAAAACCTATCTTCCTCTTCGTGCCCTTCGGGTCTTCGTGGTAAAGAATAAAAGCCACGAAGGGGAAAGTACACAAAGGAAAACCTATCTTCTTCTTCGTGCCCTTCGAGTCTTAGTGGGAAAGAATAAAAGCCACGAAGGCACAAAGCACACAAAGGAAAACCTATTTTCTTCTTCGTGCCTTTAGAGCTTTAGTGGTAAAGAATAATAACCGCGAAGGCACAAAGTACACAAAGGAAAACCTATCATCTTCTTCATGCCCTTCGGGTCTTAGTGGTAAAAAATAAAATCCACTAAGGGGAAAGTACACAAAGGAAAACCTATCATCTTCTTCATGCCCTTCGAGTCTTAGTGGGAAAGAATAAAAGCCACGAAGGCACAAAGCATACAAAGGAAAACCTATCTTCTTCTTCGTGCCCTTCGGGTCTTAGTGGGAAAGAATAAAAGCCGCGAAGGCACAAAGCACACAAAGGAAAACCTATTTTCTTCTTCGTGCCCTTCGGGTCTTAGTGGTAAAGAATAAAACCACGAAGAAACAAAGCACACAAAGGAAATCTTCTTCTTTGTGCCCTTCGAGTCTTAGTGGGAAAGAATAATAACCACGAAGGCACAAAGCACACAAAGGAAAACCTATCTTCCTCTTCGTGCCCTTCGGGTCTTAGTGGGAAAGAATAATAACCGCGAAGGCACAAAGTACACAAAGGGCAACCTCTCGTTCGTGATTTTCGCATCTTAGTAATGCAAGCTTTCATTGCCAGTTGTTTACTGCTTAATTACAGGTCTCATAACTTAAGTTTCAATCAATTTAAAAGTTTTTTCAATAATGATCTGAAGTCAAACCAAAATTTTACTAATTTTGATCTGAGATCAAACCAGTTAAATGGAAAAATTATTCCAATACCAGGCTGCACTTTTGCAAAATATATCCAACGATTTTAATAGGTATCTTTTTAAAAATATTGCGTGGAAAGACCGTTTTGCAGGTATTAAGGGCTTAAGAGGAGTAGGAAAAACGACGCTTTTATTGCAACACCTGAAGTATAATTTAAAAGATACCACCAAACACTTGTATGTTACATTGGACCATCCTTATTTTTATTCAAATACCTTATTTGATCTTGCGGAATCTTTTTATCAACTAGGTGGACAAACATTGCTGGTAGATGAGGTATATAAAATGAAAGACTGGTCGCGGCAGATTAAAATCATTTTTGATGGTTTGCCGCAACTGCAATTAATTTTTACATCATCTTCTGCTTTGGATATCCATCGCGGAGAAGCCGATCTTAGCCGCAGGGTACTTACTTATAATTTAGCAGGATTATCTTTCAGGGAATATCTGGAACTGTATCATGATATCCGGTATCCCCAAATTGAATTCCATGAATTACTGCAAGATCATGCTGCCCATTCAGCAGCAGTTACGAAACTCTGCAAACCGCTGGCATTAGTGAAGGATTATCTTAAAAGAGGATACTTTCCTTTTAGCAAATCGTTGGAATATGAGAGCTTTGAAGTGCGGCTGATTCAAACCCTTGAAGTCGTAATGAACGAAGACCTTTCTTATGTAGAAGGTTATACAACGGATAATATTTTTAAAATAAAAAAGTTATTGGGCATACTGGCAGAATCTGTCCCATTTACCGCAAATATTTCTTCTATAGCTGATAAACTTGCCATTGGCAGGAACACTATTAAAGAGTATTTGCAGGCATTAGAAAAAGCAGGCTTGCTCAGTTTCTTAAACCGCAAGGGAAAAGGAGTAAGTCTTTTGCAAAAGCCGGATAAAATTTATCTTGAAAACACCAACTTTTCCTATGCATTAAAATCACTCCCGGATGCAGGAACCCTTCGGGAAACTTTTATATTGAACCAATTGAAAAATTCCGGCAAAAAAATTTATTTGCCAGGGGATGGCGATATATTGGTTTACGATCAACGATACAATTATACTTTTGAAATAGGCGGTAAAAACAAACAAGGCGGCCAATTGAAAAACAAAGCGAATAGTTTTGTTATTGCTGATGATATTGAAACGGGCTTTATGAATAAAATCCCTCTTTATTTATTCGGATTTTTATATTAGTCACTTTATGCAAATAACCGGACCTGGCAGAGACGGTGCATGTGGCAGCTAAAATATAATATTTGATTGTTGCGGCAAAGCAGTGTTGAAAATGTGACCTGCATGCCCGAATCCGCATTGAAGCCGCTTTAGTTTTTCATTCTATTATAAAGTAGTTGAAATTGGTCTTCCCCTCCAGGAAAGGCTCGGCATGGGGCCTAAGAATTATCTTTCATACCACTCCTCCCTGTTTCTAATGGATAAGTTTTTCCCCTTAAATTTTAAAGTGCGGATAAATTATCTAATTTTGCCCGCAGCAAGATATGAGACCCGACTACCCTTCTAAGATATTTAATGACAAATCAGACCGTTACTGCTGCCTGATGGAAGCGCTTGCTTCCGATGCCCCCTGTTTGTTTTCCCTCAAAAAGTAATTACTTCCCAACGGGCAGGTAATTCATCTTTCAAAACTTAAAAGTAAGTCAATTTAACCCACGTGCTCAGGCACGCCTTCTTTCACCTTCATTAGCTTTATTTCAAAAACCGATTATGGAAACTCTTCATTTAAAACAAGCCGCTAACGTGGCCACGATCCAGGAATACTTTGCCGATAAAATAAGCGACAACGATATTTATTACCAGCTTTCACCACAGAAACTTATAAGCCAGGCGATAAAAAAAGGTGAGGGCGTGCTGAGCGATATGGGCGCTTTGGTGATAGACACGGGCGAGTTTACCGGCAGGAGCCCGAAGGACAGGTTTATCGTTAAAGACGACCTAACCGCTGCAACCATAGACTGGAATGGTTTCAACCAGCCGATAAGTAAACATTATTATGATGTCTTGCTTGAAAAGGCTATGTGGTATATGAAGGAGCGGAGGCTGTGGGCGAGAGACTGCTATGTATGCGCCCACCCGGCTTACCGGCTCAATGTGCGGGTGGTTAACGAAAATCCCTGTTGCAATCTTTTTGCCTATAACATGTTTTTGCGGCCGCAACCAGCCGAACTGGAACGTATAAATATAGACTGGCATTTATTACAATTACCACGTTTTTTTGCTAACCCTGTTACCGACGGCGTACCAGGAAAGAATTTTGTCGTTATTAATTTTACTAAAAAAATTATCCTGATTGGCGGCACGCAATATACCGGGGAAATAAAGAAAGCTGTATTCACCATCCTGAATTTTATTCTTCCAAAAGAAAAGAAAGTTTTGAGCATGCATTGCGCGGCTAATGTAGGTGAGAAAGGAGATAGCGCACTTTTCTTTGGCCTTAGCGGCACGGGCAAAACCACGCTGAGTGCAGACCCGCGTCGCAAGTTAATAGGAGACGATGAACATGGCTGGGACGATGATTCGATCTTCAATTTTGAGGGAGGATGTTATGCAAAAACTATTCACCTGAGCCGGGAGAATGAACCTGACATTTATAATGCGATCAAATACGGAGCCATCGTAGAAAATACGACGTTCATTGAAGGCACAAATACAGTTGATTTTGACAGTGCGACGCTTACGGAAAACACCCGGGCGAGCTACCCCCTCGGATATATACGCAATGCCATAGAGCCATCGGTTAGTGATGTTCCAAAGAATATATTTTTTCTTACCGCGGATGCTTATGGTGTATTGCCTCCCATCAGTAAGCTGTCACCTGCCCAGGCTATGTACCATTTTATAAGCGGTTACACGGCAAAAATCGCGGGAACAGAAACGGGAATTGTAACACCAAGACCTACCTTCAGCGCCTGCTTTGGCGGGCCGTTCATGCCATTGCCTGCAGCAGCTTACGCAGAATTGCTTGGACAAAAAATAAAAAATAACGCAGTAAAGGTATGGATGGTGAACACCGGGTGGTTTGGAGGAGCCTACGGAACAGGCGAAAGAATGAAGCTAAAATATACCCGGGCTATGATAACCGCGGCACTGGCGGGTGACCTGGATAATGTTAGCTATCATGCAGATAAATTTTTCGGGATGCACGTACCCGAAACGTGCCCCGGCGTACCGGCGAATTTGCTTGACCCGCAGGGTGCATGGAAAGATAAGGAAGCCTATCATAAAACGGCCACCACCCTGTGCGCTTTTTTTACGGAAAATTTTAAAAAATATGCCGATAGTATGCCTGGAGAAGTGCTGGAAGCAGGCCCTTTGGCAGTACAGATTCAGGTGGATGGTTAACAGGTTAATAGATGAATGACCAGTAAGTGAATGGTCAATGATCAATGATCAATAGTTGTATGGTGAGGAGTAAAAAGTACAATAGGTATTAACCAATTTCAAAACGCCAAATGATCTTTAAAGATCGAAGCCTTGCGCTGATGCGCGGGGTTTTTTTATGCGCTTAATTTCCCGGAGAGCTAAAGAACGACAAGTGCTTTGAAGGTAACGGCTAACTCCCCACACAAATTAAACCGGTAGCACATTATTTAAAGAAGCTATTACATCCATTTCCCAATGGCTATGCCGCCAGTTTGAAGGAGTATTGCAAATCCTCTTTCTGCCAGCCATGTTATTGCCATCCTCTCTCCGCTAGCCCCTGTTGAATTATGGTGCGCCATAATTACAAAGTAAGAAATTATGTATAGATCCGGCAACACTGCTCCTTCTTCCGCTATATGCTTCGTCTACTGCAAGGATATAGCTGGATAAGGTTTGTTATTATTTCTATTCAGGCATTCCAAATGCCGTATTTACCCTCTATGCAGGAATTTAAAAAGTTATGAAGTTTGCTTTTAACCTTATCGCCTTATGTCCAGGAGGGCAAAGAGAAGTAAGAAATGATAAAGTGAAAGCCGCCCCCATCCTAAATCTCAACCTCAACCTCAATGGATCAATATAACATACCAAATGAAAATAATAAGCTTACGAGGGAAGCACAAAGAGTAGAAAGGATCAGGCAGTATCTCACGCAAAACCTCGCCTCCGACCTTCATGCTACTACTGTTGCTAAAAAGTTCAGAATTAGCCTTTCTTCTTTCCACCATCTTTTTAAAAAATACCAGGGGCAATCTTACCATAAATACCTGGAAGAGATTCGCATGAATAAAGCCCTTGCTCTTTTACAAACAGAGGGAATAAGAATTAAGGAAGTAATGTATGCCACCGGGTATAGGAATAGGTCCACCTTCGGTAATGCTTTCAGAAAAAAGTTTAAGAATGCACCGGGTTATTTTAAGAAATAATTGCAGGATACTGTACATAATTGCAGGATACTAACTGCTTTCCAGCTTGCCATAGGCCTCCTGTTACCGGAACTTTGTATTACAAAAACAAAGGCGCTTTAAAAAATCTTATTGCAATAAGGAGGGAGTAAGCTGAAAACCTGTAACAGAGTAAGCATATAATATTAATCACATTGTTTTAAAGGAAACAATACATTAAAGCGCTCACATTATTCACTAAAAATTTAATCATTATGAAAAAGTATTTTTTAGGCATGATGGCAGTTATCCTCCTCGCGGGTGCCAGTGCTTTCGTTAAGAGTAACATCGATTCACCAGCGGCCGTGTACCATTGGTATTATGTCGATGCGGCCGGCAGTGTCAATGTCGGTTCTGAAGCCTTTGGAGGTCAACTCAAAGACCAGGCTTATGCAAATGCTCACCCACCGTGCGCTACTGGTCTTAACGCTGATTGTATTCGTGGATTTGAAAGCATTCCTTCGCTTCCCACAATGGCAACAGGAGAGGCTACTCCGTTAAGAAAGCCATAGTTATTATATAATAGGGATTAGCTGTAACAGGCTAATCCCTGTTTATATTTAATAACCTGGGTTTTGTATCAAAAAAGGGTTATTCACCAATTCAACTGCAGGTAGCGGGTACACGGCATCGTTAGCTTGCCAGTTGGGTGCTTTTTCTCCTCCTAGTATTTCATCGGCTTTCCCTGTTCTCTTTAAATCGCACCAGCGGTGCCCCCATTCACAAAATAATTCCACCTGCCTTTCATGGGCAATTGCCATTAGTACATCACTCTTACTCGTTGCTATAGTGCCTGCCAGCCCCGCCCTTGAACGGATAACGTTTAAATCTTCAATTGCCTCAGCAACTTTGTCCTGCTCTGCCCTTGCTTCCGCTCGTATTAAATATTGTTCACTAAGCCTTAAAACAATATATAATTCTGTAACAGGGTCATAATTATTATCCTTGTATTTGTATGGATAGTAATAATTGGTGCTATCAATTGTATTCAGGCCAACCCATTTATTGAAACGCTGATCCCCCCGCTCAAATGCTGCTATCAGAAATGAAGTAAGAACATAATCGGGCACATCATAAGATGAATAAGGTACAAATACCTGTGCCTCTGTAGTATTAGAAATATCGTTGCCTAGTTGCCAGATGGTTTCGCCAGACGATTGTGAAAATACATTATTCAAATCAGGCTCCAGGGAGTAAGCGGTTGAATTAATGATCATGGAAGCCTGTGCTTCTGCATTAGCCCATTCCTGCTTGTAAAGATAAACTCTTGCTAAAAGTGCTGCGGCTGCCCACTTATTCGCTCGTTCTTTTAATGCGGAAGGATAATTCTCTTTTAATAATCCCTCAGCGTCCAGCAAATCTGTGGTTAATTGTTTATATACTTCAACAACCGGCGCACGGGGCATTACGCTGTTTACCCGGTAATTCGTACTTAATTCGAGGGGTATATCGCCGAACAAGTTTGAAAGCCAAAAATAATTGATCGCCCTTACCACGAGCATTTCACCGGTAAGTTGATTGCGGGTATTTTCTGTAATTGTTTTGGAATGAGTTACGCCTTCCAAAACAGCATTTGCATAGTAAATATTCTGGTAAGCTGACTTCCAGAGATGGGTATAAATTCCCATTCCGTTATCCGCTATGACTGCATTATTTTGAAAGGAAAGAAGTTCAGTGTTGGAGGTCGTAGTGGCCAATTCGTCGGCGGAAAGAGCAGGGTATACCGTCATACCACCGGAAGCAATATCAAGGTAAGAAATTCCCATTTGCGCGTACACAGATATAACGGCGGTAGTTGCTGTATTATCATTTTCAAATACGGTTTCTGCGGCAACCTGTGTATCGGGCGGGCCAACCTG
This sequence comes from Ginsengibacter sp., assembly GCA_039931355.1. GTDB lineage: Bacteria > Bacteroidota > Bacteroidia > Chitinophagales > Chitinophagaceae > Ginsengibacter. The sequence goes on along the minus strand of JBDTSD010000122.1, from coordinate 3,316 downwards.
CACGAATTTTTTACATGAAAAATTTATAACGGTTATTGCCGCAATGCTTATCATCCAATAAGCGTTTTTTATAATTATATTTAATTTAAATCTGCGCATATTACTTTTTTAAAAAGTGATTTGAATACCTCCTGCAATTGTTTTAAGCGGTGGCAATACATAAGCATTCTGTGTTTCGGGATCAGGGCCTTTGTAGCGGGTAATGGTGAATAGGTTTTGCGCGATGATGTAAGCCTTAAAGCCGGAGATTTTCAACGTTTTCAAAATACCTGGGCGAAGGCTATAAGCGAAGGAAATATTTTTCAGGCGTATAAAAGACGCATCCCCGTAAATACCGTTGGAATTGGACAGCCTTACATTTGAAGCAATGATTGCGGGGATATTGGTAAAAGTGGCAATGTATTGTTGCACTGCTGCAATATCGCCTGGCTTTTGCCAGCGGTTCAGCACTAAGTCAGGGCTGTTACCAATAAAGCCGGGAAAATTATTAAACAACTGGGCAAGATAATTTTGTCCGGTTTGTTTTTTAAATTCTAATAAGAATTCCAATTGAAAATTATGATAGCCCAGCGAGTTAATAATGCCTCCATAAATGCGTGGGCCCGCATAACCGGCTACCTGGTAATCCGCAGCATTAAAGTTTCCGTCCTTGTTTACATCATCAAAAGAATATATACCGGTTGTCGCATCTACGCCAAGATATTTTAACCGGTTAATTACGGTTAAAGGCTGGCCTTCTATGTACAGCCCGTTATACCTGGTAGCAGCCAGGCCGGGGAAGGAAATAAGCTTATTTCGGGGCACCGTTAGATTTAAGGAAGTAACCCAGGTGAATTTTGGTGAAGTGATATTCTTTGAAGTTATTACAAGCTCCAGTCCGGAATTCTGAACCAGTGCAGGCAGGTTTGCTGCTATGCCCTGGAAGCCGGTTTGTATGGGCAGGGGGTAATAAGTAAGCTGGTTACCGCTCCTGTTTCTATAGAACGAGCCGCTTAGCAGCAGCTTGTCTTTAAAGAAACCAAGTTCAATGGCGGCTTCCAGCTTCTTATTGGTTTCCCATTCCAGGCCGGGGTTATATAATTTGTCTGGAAGCACTGTTTGTACGCCCTGGTACGTATTGCCATCGGCAGACCAAAGGTTTAGAAAGGCATAGTCGCCTATTTGGTCATTGCCGGTGATGCCATAGCTCATTCTTAATTTGCCAAAGCTTATAAAAGGAAGCTGCTTTTTAAAAAATGAACCGCCTGAGAAAATCCATCCTGCCCCTATTGCGCCGAAATTGGCAAACTGGTTACCGGGGCCAAACCTGCTGGATCCATCTCTGCGAAAAGTAGCATTCAATATATACATGTCCTTTAAATTATAATTTACCCGGCCGAATATGGCTGCGTAATGGTATAAAGCTTCAGAATTCAATGCAGTTACCAGGCTGGCCGCCCCGGGGTTGTTCAGCAACAAATCGTTGCTATAATGTGATGCGTTAATCTCCAGTCCCTTATAAGCTTTTTGCTGTAACGTTCCGCCAATCAGTATATCCAGCTTTCCGTGCAGGGAATTCTTTATATAATTTAACTGGGGCTCTGCGATCCAGCTATTAGTGAAAGAATTAGCAAAAGACGCAGAAGGCGTTTGAAACGCAGAAACGTAGGGATCAATTGCAGTTGATGGAATTGAAGAAACCTCGTTATTTTTAAAAGTGTTATAACTAAAGCTGGTTTTAAAAGTAAGCGAATTAAAAATGTGGTAACTAAGCAACAGGTTGCTGTAGAGGTTTTCAATAACAGAAGTATTTCGTTTAAGCAAAACTGATAACGGGTTAATAAGATTATTTACGGTATAGTAGCTTACCCCACCCTCCTTAAAACTGAGGCTGCCGTCCTCATTATGTAATCGCAAATTGGGCGGCAGGTAAATAAACCTCGTAAGATCGGTAGCAATTAACTGGTTTTTATCGTTGGAATAGCCGCCCGAAAGTGCAATACTTAATCTCCTGTTTTCTGAAGAATGATTAATGCTGAAATGGACTGATGCCCTGGTATCGGCAAGGCTGCGCGAAAATACATTCGTCTCTTTGTGGTAGCCGCCGCTTAAAAGAAATTGCGTAAGTTGGGTACCACCTGATAAAGACAATTGAGCATCAGTGGTATGAGCCGTGTTGCCAATCAATAACTTTTTAAAGTCGGTGTAGCGCGTGGTATCCCAAAGCATAATATCCGGCGCGTAACCCCGGTCGGTGCGATTAGAGCTTGGTGTTATTCCATCGTTCTTAAAGCCTTCCCTGCGCATCGCTACATATTGTTGCGTATTCAGTAAAGGCATAGTACGGGTGGGCTTACTGTTTCCAATGTATACATTAGCCGTGATCTTTGTAATTCCTGCCTTTCCTTTTTTGGTGGTGATCAATATAACACCGTTGGCTCCCCTGCTTCCATAAATAGCTGTCGCATCAGCATCCTTCAATACTTCGATGCTTTCGATATCCGCCGGGTTAATGCTGTTTAGCGGGCTTAAGCCCCCTACGCCCAGGTTGTTGTTTGCCGCGGAACGCAGGAGGTTGGCTGGCTGATTACCGGGTTCAAAGAACACGCCGTCAATTACAAATAGTGGATCGTTCCTGGAAAGTTGCAGGTCAAGAGAACTGCGGCCGCGTATTTCTACATTAAACGAGGAGCCCGGCACACCGCTCGCCTGGCTTATTATAACACCCGGCACCCGCCCTTCAAGTGCCGCGATCGGGTTAGATACGGGCTGTGTCTCTATTTCGCCCGAAGTTATTTTGGTTATGTTCCCGGTGCTTAACCGCCTTGTGGTAGTTCCATAAGCCTGGATTACTACTTCATCAAGGCTCCCTGCCTTTTCTTTAAGTACTATGGTTAGCCGGGGGACGCTGCCCACGCTGATGCTGGCCTCATCAAAACCTACATGCGTAACCGAAAGAACTGTTTTGCCGCTGATAGCCTCCAGTCGAAAGCTGCCATCGGTCGTGGTTTCCAGGATTTTTTTTGAGCCGTCCCCGGTAGTTGTAATTGTGGCGCCACTTACCGGCATGCCTGATGCAGTTACTACCTTCCCCTGCACTTGTATCAATTGGCAATAAAGAGAAGCGGGCAGTATAAGCTGAGCCACCAGCAATAAGTACAATAATTTCATAACTTAATTTTGAGGTTTGGTGAGTGAGATTGATTATTTGGAAAGTAGGAGCATATAAGCCTCTCGGGTTACCTCCTGTAAAAGGAGGTGTTGCTTCTTTAATTCATTTTTCAGTGTATCCCTGTCCGTGAGTACCTTTTCCGGCAGCATAACGGGCAGGGCTACA
>JBDTSD010000121.1:0-13693 GCA_039931355.1 Ginsengibacter sp. | reverse complement strand
ACGTACAAAATTAAATAATATAGCTCTTTAAACATTTAATTTATTAAAATACAAACCTGAAATCTGTAAAGGATTTTAATAATCTTATTTAGAAAAAGTTGCGCAAAATTTTATAAAAACTAATAAGTGTTAGTTTTGACAAAATCTATTTTTTTTAAAATGGCTAAAATCATCCCGGCCAAAAACGGTTCTAAAAAAGATGTAATAATTAAAGCGGCAGCTTTATTATTTAAAGAAAAAGGGTACGTGGCAACTTCGATGCGCGATATAGCTGTGGCTATCGGCGTGGAAGCGCCAAGCCTTTACAATCATATTGAATCGAAGAAGGAAATTCTTAAGGATATATGTTTCAAAATTGGGCGTTCATTTATTACCCACTTAAAAGAAGTAGAATTGAGCTCAGAAAATACTTTGCTGAAGATGGAAAGCATCATCCGCTTTCATATTTCTATGATGATGGAAGAATATGAAAACGTCTATATTTCTGATCACGAATGGCGGCACTTGCATGAACCGTTTCTTACCGATTTTAAAAACCAGCGACGCAACTATAGGGCGAGGCTGGCGTCTCTACTGAAAAAAGGTATTGATAAAAATGAAATTAGCCCGGTAAATGCAAACGTAGCTGTGCTTACTATTTTATCAGCAATAGGTGGCATAGAAAACTGGCACAGATCAGGAAGAAAAGTAGATGCAATAACTCTTGAGGAGAATGTGGTAAAGATCTTAATAGAAGGGTTGAAAAACCATTCAACTAAAAATAGCACAGTATTAACCGACAATAATTAGTAAACATAAAAGCCGCTCCCGACAGCTTAAATTAAATCAATTGGCGCTACATTTTCATAAACTCACGGTAAACGATATACGAAGAGAAACGGCAGATTGTGTTTCCATTGCCTTTGAGCTTCCTGCTGAATTGAAAAACGATTTTTCGTATAAGGCAGGTCAAAACATTACCATAAGATTTAGTGCTGAGGAAGAAATAAGAAGGTCATATTCTATATGCAGCAGTCCCGAAGATAACGAATTAAGAGTGGCAGTGAAGAAGGTTTACAATGGCACTTTTTCAACCTTTGCAAATTCAGGTCTTAAGAAAGGTGACATACTTGATGTACTGCCTCCAACGGGCACTTTTGTAAAAGAGATGAATAAAGCTGGAAAAAAAAGTTATGTTTTTTTCGCCGCCGGCAGCGGAATTACCCCGATAATTTCACTTATTAAAAATATATTCTACAGTGAACAGTTGAGTAATGTGACGCTGGTTTATGGTAATAAAAATGTTTCTTCAATAATTTTTAAAGAAGAACTTGAGGCGTTAAAAGATAAGTACCTCCAACAATTCAGGCTATATTATATATTAAGCCGGGAAAGAACGGAGGCGGATTTAAATTATGGAAGAATAGATGTTGACAAATGCAACCACCTGGCAAAGCTTATTGATTTTAAAAATGTTGATGACTTTTTTATATGCGGACCCGAACAAATGATTTTTAATGTAAAAGATTTTTTGGAAGACAACGGAATTAGTAAAAAGAAAATTCATTTCGAATTATTTACAACCCCTACAAGGAAACATACAAAAGTTTATAAAGTTGTAACGCCACCCGCGGAAGACGGAAGTAGCATTACTGTAAAGCTTGATGGGCGCAGCTTCAATTTCAATCTTGATTACAACAGTAATAATATTCTTGATGCCGCATTGGCAGAAGGCGCTGATCTTCCCTTTGCCTGCAAAGGCGGCGTATGCTGCACATGCAAATCAAAGCTGATAGAAGGTGAAGTAGAAATGGAAGTGAATTATGGCCTTGAGCCGGAAGAAGTAGAAGCAGGATTTATTTTGACTTGTCAATCGCACCCAAGAAGTAAAAATGTAGTGGTAGATTTTGATGTGAAGTCCTAAAGCGTGTCAAAAATTTTGCACTGGCAATTTAACTAACAGTCGTTAGTTTTTGCATTTTTGAATTTGTAACTTTGAGCAACAATATCATGACATGGCAACAGAAGAATTACAAAAAATATTTGACGACAAGGTCGAGCATGAAATAAAAATCGAGCCCAGGGACTGGATGCCGGATGATTATAGAAAAACATTAATAAGGCAAATAAGCCAACATGCCCATAGTGAAATTGTAGGCATGCTTCCCGAAGGAAACTGGATCACAAGGGCTCCCTCCCTTCGCAGAAAAGCAACACTCCTGGCAAAGGTGCAGGATGAGGCGGGCCACGGGCTTTACCTTTATGCTGCTGCAGAAACAATGGGTATCAGCCGGGAAGAAATGGTGGATCAATTATTAAGTGGCAAGGCAAAATACTCTTCCATTTTTAATTATCCAACCTTAACATGGGCTGATATTGGTGCAATAGGCTGGCTGGTAGATGGCGCCGCCATTATGAACCAGGTCCCTCTATGTCGTGCCTCTTATGGCCCATATGCCCGCGCTATGATAAGGGTTTGCAAAGAAGAAAGCTTTCATCAGCGGCAGGGGTTCGAAATATTACTTACTCTGTGTCGCGGCTCCAAAGAACAAAATGCTATGGCACAGGATTCATTGAACCGGTGGTGGTGGCCCAGCCTTATGATGTTCGGACCAAATGACGATGCTTCTCCACATACTGCCCAAAGCATGAAGTGGAAAATAAAAAGATTCACCAATGATGAACTGCGCCAAAAATTTGTTGACATCTGCAAAGAACAAGCAGATATTCTTGGGCTCACCATCCCTGACGCTGATCTTACATGGAATGATGAAACAAAGCATTACGATTTTGGGGAAATAAACTGGGATGAGTTTTGGAATGTAGTAAAAGGAAACGGCCCTTGCAACAAAGAGCGTTTAGCCGCAAGAGTTAGTGCGCACGAAAAGGGGGCTTGGGTGAGAGAAGCGGCGTTGGAGCATGCCAGAAAAACCCCTAAATCCCCTGAAGGGGACTTTGGAACCCCTAAATCCCCTGAAGGGAACTTTGAAGCTTTTAAAAATAGAACAGTCAGATAAATATTCGATAATGAATTCAGCCGAACCACTTTGGGAGGTTTTTATAAGAAGCAAACAGGGGCTCGATCACAAGCATGTGGGTAGCCTGCATGCGGCGGATGCGCAAATGGCTATCGAAAATGCAAGGGATGTTTATACCCGTAGAATGGAAGGCGTAAGTATATGGGTGGCTGAGTCAAAAGATATTCATGCTTCTAACCCCGATGATGCAGCAAGCCTTTATGATCCTGCTAATGATAAAGTGTATCGGCATCCTACTTTCTATGATCTGCCGGATGAATTAAAACACATGTAATGACTGAATCTCTCCTTGACTACACACTTCACCTGGCAGATAATTCTTTGATTATGGGCCATCGCTTAAGCGAGTGGACCGGTCACGGCCCTATGCTTGAGCAGGATATTGCGATCAGCAACATTGCTTTGGATCTAATCGGACAATCAAGAAATTTCTACCAGTATGCTGCGAAGATTATTAATTCTGATACCGACCGTAAAGATTCAAAAGTCCTCTCCCCTGGAGAGGATTTAGGTGAGGCCACAGAAGATACGCTGGCCTATCTTAGAGATGCAAATGAATTCAAAAATCTTCTAATCGCTGAACTTCCAAATGGCGACTGGGCAAAGACTATTTTGAAATTATTTTTCTTCAGCACTTATCAATTTTATTTTTATCAAAAACTTATTTACTCCTCGGATAAACAACTTTCTGCTATCGCAGAAAAATCTTTAAAGGAAGTAACCTACCACGTAAGATGGAGTAGTGAATGGGTAATCCGGCTCGGCGATGGCACGGAAGAAAGCAATGGGCGTATAAAACTCGCTCTCGAAGAATTGTGGCCATACACAGGTGAAATGTTTGAGCCTGCCGCTTATGAAGTTATTGCCGTGAAAGAGCAGGTAGGCGTGGACGTAAGTAAGTTAAAAAATGACTGGCAACGCAAAGTAAGTGAAGTATTTCAGCATGCAACCCTCGTCTATCCCGGGAAGGAAAGCACATGGATGCAAACGGGAGGCAAAAAAGGAATACATACAGAACATCTCGGATTTATTCTTGCTGAAATGCAGTTCCTCCAAAGAGCATATCCCGGCTGCAAATGGTAAGGCTAATGATACACACGAAACAAAATATTATCGTTGATGAAATCTTGCAATTGCTGGAGGATGTATGTGATCCTGAAATTCCTGTGCTATCGGTTATTGACCTTGGCATCATAAGAAACATAAAAATTGACGAGGGTGAAATAGAAGTTTTCATCACGCCCACCTACAGTGGTTGCCCTGCCATGGATATGATAGCCATGAATATCCGAATGGCACTTCTGCAAAACGGATATAAAAAAATAAAAATCACTCAGCAACTTTCTCCCGCATGGACCACAGATTGGATGACGAAAAACGGGAAACAAAAATTAAGATCGTATGGAATTGCGCCACCGGTTGGTAAAACATTTGATAAAAAATACTTAGAAGATGAAATAAAAGTTCAATGCCCGCAATGTCATTCTTTCAATACGAAATTGCTGAGTCAATTTGGGTCTACATCTTGCAAAGCATTATATCAGTGCAATGATTGTTTGGAGCCTTTCGATTATTTTAAATGTCACTGATGAATTGTAACTTTAAAAAAAGAGTATTATGACTGTCGTAATCAAAAAGGAAGACCCGATAGAAAAAAAGCAAGAGAAACTTAATCTTCTTCAAAAGAAATCTTTAAACAAAAAACAAAAAACTTTTACAGAGCTATGTGGCTCGCTTAAAGGAGTATTTAAAGAAGATGCCGTTGTAATTCAACGTAGATTGAGAGACGAATGGCAATAATTTTATCTGATACTAATATTATAATCTATCTATTAGATGGAGATAAAGCGATAGCAGAGTTGTTTGATCAAAATACAATCTCTATTTCATTTATTACAGAACTTGAGCTTCTATCTGCAAAAATTTATTCTGCAGAACAGGAGGAAAGAATTAAGGATACAATTCAAAAATTTAAAATTTACGAATACGATAATTTAATAAAAGACTCTTGTATTTATTTTCGTAAAAAATACACTTTGAAATTGCCTGATGCAATTATTGCAGCAACTGCGTTTACACATAAAATACCACTATTTACCGCAGATAAGAATTTTTCTAAAATAACCGAAATGGGAATTTCTCTTTATACATTTTAAGATGCCTTTAATCCTTTTTGAAATAAAAAATTCTATCGCCTCCATTACCCTAAACCGACCTGAAAAATTCAATGCATTCAACCGGGAGATGGCTTTATTGTTACAGGAAAAGCTTGATGAATGCGAAAGTAATAAAGAGGTAAGGTGTGTTTATATCACCGGCTCTGGAAAGGCATTCTCAGCAGGACAAGATCTTGCTGAAGTTACTGACCCTGATGGCCCCGGTATGAAAAAGATATTGGTTGAACATTATAACCCGATCATCACTAAAATCCGAAATCTGAATAAGCCTGTTGTTGCTGCAGTAAACGGAGTAGCAGCAGGCGCAGGCGCTAATATCGCCTTGTGCTGTGATGTAGTGATCGCGGCCCAATCGGCTTCTTTTATACAGGCATTTAGTAAGATTGGATTAATCCCGGATAGTGGCGGAACATTTTTCTTGCCTCGCTTAGTTGGCTTTCAAAAAGCCAGCGCCATTATGATGCTTGGCGATAAAATTTCTGCAGAAGAGGCTGAACGAGTAGGAATGATTTATAAATTTTACCCTGATAATATTTTTATAGAAGAAGCTGAAAAAATTGCTGCAACACTATCTGACCTTCCCACTAAAGGCCTCGCCTACACGAAGGAAGCTCTTAATAAATCTTTGGGACAAAACCTTGAACAACAATTACAAACAGAAGATGAGTACCAGCAAAAAGCGGCGCTAACCAAGGATTTTAATGAAGGTGTTGCTGCTTTTTTAGAAAAAAGAAGACCAAATTTTAAAGGAGAATAATTTATGGAGAGAAATGAATTGGCTGTCGCAGTTATTAATCATGTAATGGAGAAGGACCTCTTCAGCCAATGGCTGGGAATACAAATAATGGAAATAAGAGAAGGTTATAGTAAAATAAAAATGACGGTACGCAGCGAAATGATGAATGGGCTTGGCATTGTACATGGTGGCATCGCATTTTCATTATCTGACAGCGCATTTGCTTTTGCCTGTAATAGCCGCAACAATTTATCAGTTGCCCTGGATACGTCTATTAATTTTTTAAAGCCTGTCCATGTAGATGACGAACTTATTGCGGAAGCGAAAGAAATACATAATGGTAAGTCAACAGGTCTATACCAAATAACGATTATGAATCAACGAGACCATGTGGTCGCAGTTTTTAAAGGAACTTGCTTCCGTACTGGCAAAAAGTTAATAGATCAATAGCTACAAATAATGTCCTGGGTTGCAAACTCAAGAAAGCAACTCATTATTATTTAAAAATTTTAAGGAGAACTGGGAAGAAACCTAGTTACATATAAGATTAGAAGCGTAGGAGACATAATCAGAAAAATTATCATACTCAATTTCATTTCTTATCCGCGATATAACATTGCGCAGATATTCTTCTGATTCTCGTAAACTTAGCCCTTTACATGCGGCCACTTTTTTTATATGAAACATCATAAAAGTATTGGAAGCTCCCCTAACATTTATTCTGACAATTTGATTATAAATTTTTTCAGGAACTACTATTATTTCACTAATCTTTTGACGTGGTTTTAAGTTAATATCCTCACCTTGAATAAGAGTCGGGATACCTAATAAGCTAAACAAGTTTTTTGTCAGATTCTTATCGTGTTTAAAATATAAAATGCTATACCTACCTAAAAAAAATAGCTCTGGATTAGTGGCAAGAAAACTGGGATTAGCCCAGCCATCATCTGGAATATTTTGTTTTGACGTAAAAATCGAGATCCGTGGATAGGCTAAAAAATCTTGAGATGCTTGAATTTCTTGAGGTTTTTTATATAATTCATTTAAAAGAATTGATTGTAAATACTGAAACTGTGAATCAGGTAAAATACTGCTTTCTAAATCAGTTTTATTTTGGAGGCATTGTCTCCATATAACTGTATAAAAAAATAATATTGTTATGTTACTTGGAACGGGAATAGAAAATGCTTTCAAAGCTTCTTTAACCCTTCGCAATGTTAGAGTTTTTTTATACAAACTCTGTAAATGATCATTCAATTGCGGCTGGCAAATATCTTCTAATCTTCCAAATGCCTCCTCGCACCTTTTGCAAAAAATTCCCTTTGCGGTATTAGGTAATGGTTTTATTATATCGGGATCAGCTTGAGGATGGGCTCTTCCCTTGAAACTTTCAACGGAACCCGAGTGAGGGACAATAGTGTAAATCGCTTCTTTCTCACTTTCTCCAAATGTCATTTTGGTTATGGCTCGGGGGGAATAATGAGAATTTATATAATACACCTTTTCATCACCGCACAATTTACAAGGCATACTCGCTGTTTACTTTTATCATTACAATTCAGAAATAAAAAGCCTGAAAAATCCCAATATAATTCCTAATTTTTAAAAAGGTCTTGGTTGCTTTTTTAATTGAGGAATCAATACGAAAACAACAAGATGGTATTAAAAAGGTAATGTACTCGTGATATAGTTCAACTGGGCAAGAGACATGCTTCCGCAAAGGGAAGCCACTTATAAGCTAATAAGGGTTAAGGATGGCTAAAATTTATTTACAACAATCCTTCTTTCTCACAAAAACTGCTTTGAACATTTTCCAAAAAAAATTTCCTATTATGTTTACTATTGTCATTGACTGTAAATCAGGGAAGTGCCTTTTTAAATTTCTCCTGGTATTCTTTTATGGTTTGCTTATCGCTTTCTTCATCGCCAAGTTCCTTGCTTTTCTCTTCAAGCTCGGCAGTAAACATATTAAAATGGGTTTCAAATGCCTGCTTTTTTTCTTCATCAGAATCCATTGTCCTTCCTTCATAGTGTGTATTTAATTCTGCTATGTGTTCCTCGAGCTGCTGCTCGGCAAATTCAATAAGCGCATGCTTTTTTACTTTGTCTTCCATAAAAATTATTTTAGGTGTTGGCTTAAGTTCTTTTAAAAGAAAAAAATTTTAAAGTCATTAAAGTTAACAATCCTTCTGCTCACATCCTGACATTTCTGTTTCAATTTCTATAGTGCTATGATGAATTTTGTGATGCATTAACTCATGTTTTAAATCTTGCACCAGCTTCATTTTTTCATTAAAATCAAGTTTTTCATTTACTGAAATATGTGCTGTCAGGGCATTCTCTGTAGTGCTCAACGCCCATATATGTATGTGATGCGCTTCAATAATATTTGGCTGTGCATTTATGATCTTTTTTATTTCCTCCATTTCAATATCACCAGGGACCGCATCCACTGACATCTTAAAGCTTTCCGAAAGTAATGACCATGTACCTACTAGAATCACAATCATAATTGCCAAGCCTATTACAGGGTCTACCCAATTCCAACCTGTGTAAGAAATAAGAATTCCACCCGCCAGCACACCGACTGAAACCAATGCATCGCTAAGCATGTGCAAGTAGGCGCTCTTAAGATTCAAATCATCTTTGCGATTTTTAAAAAATAAAAATGCGGTAATTATATTTATTACAATGCCTGCGCCGGCCACCCACGCAATTATTTTCCCTTCCACCGGCGCGGGGTTTATCAAGCGTTGAATGGATTCGAATCCTAATATACCAATGGCTATTAATAACAATACGGCATTGAAGAGCGCAGCGAGAACAGTCGTTTTTTTATAACCATAAGTGAATGTACTGTTGGAGCTTTTTGCTGCAAGCCTGAAGGCAACCAATGATAAAATGAGGCTTGCAACATCGCTAAGATTGTGGCCTGCATCTGTAAGCAGGGACATAGAATTATTAATAATTCCTGCAATAACTTCTACTATTACGAATAATACATTTAAAATAATGCCGATAATAAAGGGCCTGGCATTACCATTTGTACTAAGCGCAGGCATGTGAGCAGCATGATTATGTGAATGATTATGGCTCATATTCCGTATGCAAAAAATTTAAGATTGTTCTTCCTCGTGATAGTCATATAGCAAATTTACAACAAGCGCTGTCCATCCTGTTTGGTGGCTTGCGCCCAGGCCCATTAAGGTATCGCCATGAAAATATTCGTGAAAGAGAATAAGGTCTTTATTTTCTTCTCGTTTATAAAACCAGTTATATGGCCCGAAAACCATCCTGTCACCTTGCTCATTTTTTTCAAAGATGCTGAGAAATTTCCCGGCTAGTTCATGAGCAATTTCTGTAAGCGTGATACAGTTGCCGGAACCCGTGGGGAACTCAACTTTAAATTTATCCTGGTAAAACTCGCCATATAATTTTAAAGCATTTATAAACATAAAATTTAAGGGCATCCATACAGGCCCGCGCCAATTGGAGTTGCCGCCAAACATACCAGAAGTGGAATCGCCCGGATCATACTGGATAGAATAACTCATGCCGTTATTGTTTATAGTATATGGGTTTTGTTCATAAAACTTTGAAAGCGCACGTACACCTCCGGCAGAGAGAAATTCTGATTTATCAAGAAACCTATCCAATATATCCTTTAATCTCTCTTTGTGCACTAACGAAAGTAAAAGACAATCATTTTCATCCTGTTCCTGGCTGGGTAAATATTTATTATTAGCAATGCGGTATTTCCTAAACCATTGTACTCTTTTTTCAAAATCCGGAAGCTTAGCAAAAACCTCCTTCTCAATTATAGAAACTGCAAAAGCAGGAATAAGCCCAACAGCTGATCGCACCTTAAGCGGGAATGCATCTGATTTATTTAAAGAAAGAACATCATAAAAAAACCGGTCTTCTTCATTCCATAATCCGAGCTCGTTTAATGCTTCCGCGATTATTACAAAGTGCTCATAAAATTTGGTGCCCGCATCCTGGAAAGCTTGATCGTGTTTTGCGATTTCCAACGCAATATCCATCATATCGAGCGCATACATTCCCATCCAACTTGTACCGTCAGCCTGCTCCAGCAACATATTGCCCGGGAGCACCATACTGCGGTTGAACAATCCAATATTATCGAGCCCGAGAAAACCTCCTTCGAAAATACTATTACCATCTGCATCTTTGCGGTTGATCCACCAGGTAAAGTTTATGATCAGTTTTTGAAAAGCCTTTTTTAAAAATTCAATATCACTTTTACCATAAATCTTAATTTCGGTAAGGTAGACCTGGTACGCCGCGAATGCGTGTACAGGTGGATTTACATCATTAAAATCCCATTCGTATGCTGGCAATTGCCCTTGTGGATTCATATACCACTCACGCATGAGTAACAGCAACTGGTGCTTTGCAAAAACAGGATCAACTACCGCAAGAGCGATGCAATGGAATGCCGTATCCCACACGGCATACCACGGATATTCCCATTTATCAGGCATTGACATTACGTCCTGGTTTTTTAAATATTTCCATAAATGGTTGCGGCCATTTTTCCTCTGTTCAGTTATAGGTGTTAATCCATCACCTTCGTTTAACCAGCGTTCCACATCATAGTGATAATATTGTTTACTCCACAGCAGCCCGGCAAACGCCTGGCGCTGAATATTTTTTTGATCTTCATTACAATGACGTCTGCATATAGCTGAATAAAATTCATCTGCTTCTTTTATTCGCTGATCAAATATCTTTTCAAAATTTTCAGGAAAAGCATCGTCTGTTCTTCCGTTACGTAGACGCAGGTAAATTATTTTAGATTCTTGCGGCGCAACTTCCAGGTGATAAATGGGCGAAAACTTCGTTCCCTGTTTTTTATTTCTAAGTGCGTCCACGTTTTTCCCATCAATAATCGCCTCGTGAAAGGCATCTTTCACAAACGCTGTTTTATTTTCCCGGTTGAAAAGCTTTTGAAAGTTTGTCTCGTTTTCCGTAAAGAGAAGATCATCTGCTTCAGGAAAATAGAGATAGTAATTACCTAAACTTCGCTGAACCGCCTGTACACATTCGTTATTTACAAGATCGAGCGATGGCTTTTCCAGGTCGCCTTCGTATTGCCACTTATTATAAAACCATAGGGTAGGCAGCACCGTTAGTGGAGCCGTTTCATTTCCCCTGTTTATAATTTCGATTTTTATGAAAATGTCCTCACTGTTATTTTTTGCATACTCTACAAATACATCGAAATATTTATTGTCATTAAAAATGCCTGTGTCTAAAATTTCGTATTCCGGGCTCTGCTTATCGAGGCTTCCGTTTTTATTTATGAGATCACTATATGGATATTCGGCCTGGGGGTATTTATAGAGATACTTCATGTAAAAATGCGTCGGAACATTATCCAGGTAATAATATAGTTCCTTCACATCTTCTCCATGATTTCCCTCTCCATTGCTCAGGCCAAAAAGTCTTTCTTTAAGGATGGGATCTTTGCCATTCCATAGCGCAACGGCGAAACACAAATTCTGGTATAAATCTGAAATACCCGCCAGGCCGTCCTCTCCCCACAGGTAAGCACGGCTTCGTGCATGGTCATGCGGAAAATAATTCCAGGCATCTCCATTTTCACTATAATCTTCTCTCACAGTTCCCCATTGCCTTTCGCTTACATAAGGGCCCCATAACTCAAGTGGAATATCTTTCCCGGCGTTCTCTCTTAATCTTTTATGTTCTTCTGTATTCATTTTTAATTTAATATTTTGATTCTGTTATGTTTTTTTATGCAAACCACCAATTCTTTGGATTATAACTCCGTCAATTGCCACGGCCTTCAGGCCGTGGGCTATTTTGATTTTGGTGACTGGCTTTAGCCAAAATTATACAAGACAACAAATCTTGTATTAAATTTAATTCTGATCAATGCCCTTTCAATCTTTTTGCAAAAGCAAATAATAACGGACAGGTCACGACAACAACGGACAGGTCACTGCAATACCGGACAGGTCGCGACCTGTCCCTACGCAGCATCATTTATAAAACAACCTGTTTAACCATTGGTTGAAAACCCCGGGTATAAAAGCATTCCACCATCCGCAAAGATGGTTGTTCCGGTAATATAATCAGCTTCATCACTGGCGAGCCACACGGCAACTTTACCAATATCTTCCGGCTGGCCAATGCGACGGTAAGGAATTAGCGTGAGCAACTTTTCCAGCGCTTCAGGAGTTTCCCATGCTGGCCTGTTGATAGGAGTTTGAATAGCTCCCGGGCCAATGCTATTGATGCGTATTTTCTTTGGAGCAAGTTCCTGCGCCATACTTTGCATCATCATGTGTATTCCTCCTTTGCTTGCCGCATAGTTTACATGGCCAGCCCACGGAATAACCTCGTGCACACTACTCATGCAAATTATTTTCCCGGCTGCACGGCTTCGATCTTCGATAACACCTCGTTTCAGAAATTCTTTCACTGCTTCACGTGCGCAAAGAAACTGGCCGGTAAGGTTTACATTAATCACCAATTGCCAATCAGCAAGCGACATGTTTTCAAAGGAAGAATCTTTCTGCAACCCGGCATTGTTTACAAGAATATCTATCGTGCCGTATTTATCAAACATTTGCTGAAACATATTCACTACTTCATCTTCTTTACTTACATCTGCTTTTATGGCAACAGCATCACCACCATTGTCTTTAATAGTCTGTACTACTTCTTCTGCCGCCTCGGGATGGGTAACATAATTCACTACTACATTTGCGCCATCATTACCCATTGCGATTGCGACTGCCATGCCTATGCCACTGTTGGCGCCCGTTACCAGTGCACTCTGGCCTTTTAACTTAGGATTTGTAATCACTTTAATTTTCTTTTATTTTTAATAATACCATTTATGGAAGAAATATTATGCCAACCTCAATTGGAGGAAGGCAATTACAGTATTTAAATGTTTAAAAAAATAAAGATCCCGCTGCATTCAATTTTTCGAAGAGTTGTTCGTTGTAGCATAAGCTACCTTCTGTAAAAATTCTATCAATGCTAAACAAATGATATGAAAAAAATTTTACTCTCACTTTGCATTGTCTTTTCCCTCCAAACTAAATCACAGGTTCATTCAGCAATGCCGCCGGAGGCAAATGAATTTTTTGAAAAAGCGATGCCTCTCATAAATCCTTCGGTAAAAAATTTGATTACCCAGTCAGCGATGACTTTAAAAAACAGGCATGCAAATGCAGACAGTCTTTTTAACGCTCTTCGCAATAACCACTTGCTTAAAAAGATGAATGATGAAAATATTGCAGGTATCACAACACTCATAATAGTGCAGGCTTCAAAAGATGCTGATGAAGATTTGAAAAAAATGGTATTGGGTATGAAAAATGATGCACAGCAAGTGAGCAATAATGACGAAATAAAGGATAAAAAGCAATTAGCACTACAACTTATCCTAAACAGGAAAAGCAATATGGCTGAAGAAATCAGTTTGGTTTTGAAAAGAATTCCGCAGGACAAAGAAAATATCATTAACAGCCTGAAGTAAATTTTATGGTGTTAATGAAGCAAAAAGTTTCCCTGCTTTTCAAAAATCCAGTCCTTTTTTTATTTATTATTTTCAACAGGAATTACATGCCAGCCATTCGCTTTCCTCTCCAGGTAAATATACCGGCTAAGGTCACTTTCGTTATTGGTACCGGTTAATGCTGTAGCGGCGATTACAATTTTATCCTGGTCTTCCGGAATATCATCCAGGTTAAAAGAATAGAGAT
>JBDTSD010000120.1:0-13739 GCA_039931355.1 Ginsengibacter sp. | reverse complement strand
CCGCAAAAAACAATACTCTGTCCATCGGGTGACCAGCCATGCAGGTATGACGGGCCTTTCGGCGTTATCTGTTTTGGTGTTCCTCCTGTGATTGGCACCGTATAAATAATTGAACCGCCTAAAGCTTTTACATTACTGCTAAGCCCCAGCATTTTTCCATCAAAAGAAATAACATGATCATTATTGTTTGATTTTATACTGCCGGTATTTACAACTTTAGGCGTTCTTGTTGCTAAATCGAAATTGTAAACAAGGCCATCACTGCCATTAAAGATTAGGCTCTTGCCATCAATCATCCAGTTCGGGGCTTGTATTGAGTATGGCACAGTATAAATTATCTCACGGTCACCGGAAGCAACATCCAACAGCTCAAGATTACTGCCCAACGTCATTTGCGTAGTGTTGTCAGCAACGCCATTAAAGGGAACGGTTATACGAACATCCCTGAAAATGCCTGTCTCTGTTACATCTGCATTGTGCGAGCCAACAAACAAACCGACATATACGTCATCGCCAAGATCAATATCAGAAACCTGCTCAACGACAAAAGGCTCTCCATACGCGGCAGCTCTCATTGTATAGGTATTGCCCTTTCTTTCTAATTGTATAATATTTGCCTTTGTAAGTGTTGATTTAATTTCTTCTGTTTGTGCCCCTGCAGTTCTCCTGAATTGTAATGACGTTAAACCATCACCATGCACGACTGCATTTACATGCGGCGAATTTCCGTCAAGGGTCTTTCGGACCATCCATCCTACTTTTCGATGATAATTTACCCAACTACCCAAAAACTCAGCCTTTGTATAAAGGATGAAATCACCTTTCATCTTTTTCCAAACAAATTGAAATTCATCATGATCGCCCCAGATGTTATAACCTGCGCCGGAAATAACATATTGCCCTGTCTGTGGAATAAAAGTGGCTGCGCCAGGTTTTACATTCGTTCCAATATCGTTGTGCCCATCAAAAATTCCCACTTTTTGTGATGAGGCGACTACGCTTATCAATGATAAAATGCCTGAAATGAAAAGAGACTTAATTTTTTTCATTGCCTGAATTTGATTCATAAAGAGGACATCGTTTGATGGAAAGATTACAAATCATTATTTCCTTACTTAGAATATTATTACGAGCTATAACTTTTTTGCATAATTCTTTACATTTTGCTTAGAAGACCCAAGGCCATCAATTCCCAGCTCCATCACATCTCCATCTTTCAGATATACCTGTGGATCCATACCAAGGCCTACACCGGCAGGTGTTCCTGTAGAGATAATATCGCCCGGCAACAAAGTCATGAACTGGCTTATATATGAAACGATGAAAGGTATTTTAAAAATGAAATTGGAAGTGTTGCCATCCTGCATAATTTTATTATTAACGGACAACCATAGACGTAGATTATCTACATCGGTAATTTCATCTTTTGTGGCAAGAAAAGGCCCGAGCGGTGCGAAGGTGTCACAACTTTTGCCTTTCACCCATTGGCCGCCGCGTTCAATTTGAAATGCACGTTCACTCAAATCATTGTGCAGGCAGTATCCAGCTATAGCATCCATCGCTTCCCCTTCATCCGCATACGAAACTTTTTTCTCCATCACCACTGCAAGCTCAACTTCCCAATCTGTCTTGTATGAATTTTTGGGAATTATTACGTCGTCGTAAGCGCCTGCAAGTGCAGAGGTGGATTTAAAAAAAATAATTGGTTCAGTGGGTGTGCTTGCCTTTGTTTCTTTTGCATGGTCTGCATAGTTAAGGCCGATGCAGATAATTTTTGATGGACGTGCGACAGGGCTTCCCAGCCTTGCACCGGCCGGTATTTTAGGAAGTTTGTCACCGATCGAATCTAAAAATTCTTCTAATCTTTTTAATCCGCCTGTACCAAAAAATCGCTCATTATAATCTTCACCAAATGATGAGGTGTCCACATATCTATCATTTAAAATAACACCGGTTTTTTCATTATTTATTTCACCAAAACGTATCAATTTCATGTTGCTGTTTTTAGAGTTAAGAACTTAGTTTAATCGAGCCTCCGTCAATCGGATAATCGCAACCTGTAATAAACGATGCTTCATCTGAACATAAAAATAGAATGAGATTTGCAATTTCACGGGGTGTGCCCATTCTGCCTATCGGTTGGCTTTTTGATAATTTTTCAAACATTTCGTCTTCTTCGCCAGGGTAATTTTTTTTGATAAAATCATCCACAAAAGGAGTATGTACTCTCGCAGGAGAAATACAATTGCACCTGATGCCATCATGTAAATAATCACGCGCTACTGAGAGCGTCATTGCATATACCGCGCCTTTGCTCATAGAATAGGCAAACCTTTGCTGCAAGCCAACATTATTTGCTATGGACGCAAGATTAAGAATTACGCCTTTTTTGTTTTCTTTCATTTTTGTGATAGCGGCTTTCATACAATTATACACGCCCTTCACATTTACATTATAGAGCCGGTCCATGTCTGTTTCCGTGGTGTTTTCAAGATTTCCTATATGTGAAATGCCTGCACTATTCACAAGCATATCAATATTGCCAATACCGCTGAAAATTTCACTTATTTCCTTTTGTGAGGTAACATCACATGCATGGGCAAACGCTTTTCCACCGGCTTCGGTTATTTCATTTAAACTTGCCGAACAATTTTCTTTATTCAAATCAAGTATATGAACTTCCGCACCTTGCTCTGCAAATAATAATGCAACGGCTTTCCCTATGCCACTGCCTGCGCCCGTTACAATCGCTATTTTACCGTTTAGCTTAAACATGATCTATAAAATTATTTTTTTTAAATAAAAATTCCGCTTCCTATTTCACTGCCCGCATACATGCCTCACTTTTCAAACCTGTAATTTTTTGAGTTGTTTTCCTAAGTCAATCTCAACACCGCTACACATTCAATATGGTGCGTATGCGGAAACATATCAACAGGTTGCAATTTTTCAACAATATAAATTTCATTCAGCAGTTGAAGATCGCGGGCTTGTGTTGCAACGTTGCAGCTAACATACACAATCTTTGGAGAACGAATTTCTATAAGCTTGGCAATAAGCTTTGTGTGCAGGCCAGCCCTTGGTGGATCAACAATTACTACATCCGGCCTTCCATGAAAATTAAAAAAGTCGTCATTGCATATCGCTATTACATCGCCGCAAAAAAAAGAAGCATGCGCTATATTGTTTAGCGCTGCATTTTCCACGGCATCTTTTATCGCGTCTTCAATTAGATCAACCCCAATGATTTTTTTTACACTTTTGCTCAAAAAAATACCGATGCTGCCTGTGCCACAATATAAGTCATAGATAATTTCATTTCCGGTAAGAGCGGCAAATTCTTTTACAACGCTGTATAATTTTTCTGCCTGTTTTGTATTGGTTTGGAAAAATGATTTGGGCGAAATTTTGAAGTTAAAATCTGCAAGTTTTTCCATCACAAAACCTTTGCCATACACAGTTTCAGGCTCAAGATCATAAAGACTGTCGTTCCATTTTGAATTTATAGTGTATAATAATGTGGTGATGGAAGGAACTTGATGCAACAAATGATCACAGATTTTTTCTCTTTCTTTTTTATCATCGTAAGCAAACACAAGATTTACCATTAGCTCGCCTGTTTCGCAATTGCGGATTATGATATTTCTAAGCCAGCCCTTGTGCTCTTTAATATCGTAATAGCTGTATTTATTTTCAATTGCAAAATCACGTAAAGTGTTTCTTATAGCATTATTCATATCATCCATAAGCCAGCACTCGTATATGTCAATAATCTTATCATATAGCCGGGGAACATGATAGCCCAATGCACCGCCGGGCCAGGTATCGTTGCCAAGTTCTTCAAGTTGTGCAGGCGTTAAAAACTTTTTATTGCTAAATGTAAACTCAAGTTTGTTTCGGTAGTGAATGGTTTTTTCTGAGCCAATAATTGGAAGCATTTCAAAACCGGAAAGTTTGCCGATTCTTTTAAAAGCATCAGCCGCTTCCTGTTGCTTATATTCAAGTTGTTTATTGTAAGGAAGCATTTGCCACTTGCAGCCACCACATACACCAAAGTGAATACAAAATGGCTCCACTCTTTCTTTGCTAAACTCTTTTATTGTTGTTACTCTGCCTTCAGCCCAGTCCTTTTTATTTTTACTGATAAGCACATCAGCAACATCGCCGGGCACAGCGCCTTCCACAAAAATCACCTTTCCCTCAACACGCCCAAGTGATTTTCCTTCCGCGGCATAATTAGTAACCTGCAAATCTTCCAGTACAAATTTTTTTTTCCTTTTCATCCCTGACTTTAGTATGAGTAAAAATAGTTCATGATTTATTAATTGAATAAGCGCATTTCAAATCCGATGGGTATCGGATCATCTTGTTCGTCGGCGTAATAACGCAGCATACATCAAATAATACTTGAAGCAGCACCTGGCGTAAAATCAGGAAGGTTTATTGAGGACACCATAAACTGAAATATCTTTCAAAACTTCTTGGTTTGGGATGGCTTGAAGAAAAGATAAAAGCAAAAGTTGCAGAGATGAATGCCGCATAGCCTGGAATTTATTTATTGTATTTTGTAATAAGGCCATCTTCAAAATAGATGGTTTTTTATTAGAATTAAAATTTGTTTTGTATTACAGGCAACCCTTTCCTTGTCAATTGCATTTGTATTTTTATAAACCATTTTAATATTGCAGATTTTTATATGGGCACATCAGAACTGATCAAAGAGGCTAAACAGGGAAGCGCTGCTGCGCAGAAATACCTGTTTGACCAATGGGCCGGGAAAATGCTTATGATATGCCGGCGGTATGTTAAGAGCAATGAGGATGCGGAGGAGCTGTTGCTGGATGGGTTTTATAAGTTTTTTAGGAAAATATCTTCTTTCAATTATGTTAGTGACGCTGCATTGTATGTGTGGCTTAGAAGAATCATGATCAATGAATGTCTTATGTTTTTACGAAAAAAGAATGTTTTTAATATGGTGACAGATTCCACCGTAGAAGAAATTCCCTTGCAGGAAGAAGCGCTTAATAATTTATCAGCTGCAGAAATTTTTAGCCTGATTGTTCAGTTACCTGTTGGCTACCGTACTGTTTTTAACCTGTATGTAATAGAAGGAATGCCGCACGGGGAAATAGCTTCTATCCTTGGCATTGCGGAGGGTACTTCAAAATCTCAGTTAAGCAAAGCAAAAATATTATTACAAAAAATGTTATTACAAAACGATATAGAATATGCTAAACGAAAATCCCAATAATGATCTTCATTGGAAAAATAAACTAGGGGACTTAGAAGGTTTGCCGGGAAATGCATTTAATAAAGAAGGATCATGGGATAAGCTTCATGAGCGCCTGCATGAAAAGGATGCAAGTAGAAAATTTGTGTGGTTGTATGCAGCTGCAGCCTGCTTCTTAATTGCATTATTGTTTCCATGGTTTTGGCCATCTAATAAAGAAAATGATTTGACTAAAAATAATATTCAGCAAAACCAAAATCAAAAGTCAAATTCTGTTGAATCAGTATCCATTAAAAAAGATCCTGTAAAAATTATTTCTTCAATAGCTATTGAAAAAATATCAATTACTAAGGAGGTTAAGAATAAAAAAATAATTACTGTAACAGATCACAAGAGATTACCTGTTGAAAATATTGCAGCAGAATACAAGAAGCGCGAATTTATTGAACCTCAAAAAATCAGTGCTAAAGCACCTTTAGATACACACTTAAATATAACAGCCATTGTGCCGGAAAAACAAAAATTACGGGTTGTTCATATAAACGAATTAGGCGAATCGCAGGAGGAAGCGTCAACCTTAGTGCGCAAAACAGAGATACATTCTTTTCAAATGAAGTTTGCCAACCAGGAAGTTTTTGTAAAATCTCCAAACTCTTCTACAAAAACCCACTTCACTATTTTCTCAACAAAAACTTCTTCAAACTAAATAAAAATGAAAAAGATAATTATTGCATCGATGCTTTTCGTAAGCATCGCACCAGGGCTTTGTGCACAATCTAATAGTGTTGCAGATAAAGCCTTTGAAGTGCCTTCAGATATTACTATCAACAGGAGATTTTATATTAATCTTGATAATGGAAATAAGCTCACCATAGAACTCACGGACATTACAGATTTTGAGCGAATAGCAAATATTGATTCTTTGCTGAAAATATTTATCAATGATATTACTCCTTTGAAAGATTCTCTTTCAGATCCGCTTACTTCAAAACGGATAGACTACGTTACTGATGCGCAAGGCAGAAAGAAAATAAGACTACAGCAGTTCAGGACTAACGGTGACAGCTACCTGTTGAATAATGGCGAACTTTCTTCATTAAAAATTGTGCAGGATACAATCAATATTATCGGGATTATTACTAACCCGCCAAAGGCTTCACAAAAGATCAGCCTTACGCATCCTCGTTATTACCATCTCATGTTTTACCTGAATAATATTGGAGAATTAACTAACTATATGAATGGAATGTTGAGAGAAAAAATTACTACAATAAGAAATAATTTTAAAGATAGATGGCCAACTGTATTAGGTACCGGTTATCATTATCTTAAAAATGATAAGACAGTAACCGCTGATAAGCCGCATGGAGAAACTGCAAGCAGCACGGGCGATTATATAACCGGGTACATAACAGTAAATGTGCAGAATTATAAAAATTATTTTGTTCCTTCCTTCAGTGTCGGAACAAGGCTTACTTTATCTAATCGTGACCGCTCTTATAAATGGGAGCCCGGTTTACTTTGGGAACCACATTTCTTATTTGCAAAAGATGCGCAGGGAAAGCTTAAAACATACAGGAATGATTTTCTCACGCTGATTTATGGACAGGGTGGCACAACAGATCACAATCCGCAAAAGGAATTTGCATTCAGCACGGTGTTTTCATTGGGTTATCTTATTAACAGGAATGGTAATTATTTTGAAAGAAATACTTTTCGGTTTGGTGCAGGTAAAGTGCAATTTTCAAAGACCACTATCGAGCCATCTATGTATTTTAATAATTTTTTTAAAGGAGTAACACCGGGGATAAGGATTAGCCAGAATTTTTAGATATTGGTTAGATAATAATCCCAATTGCAACCGTAGTCTCAATCTACCGTTTAGGTGTCATTACAAAGCGTTCAGTCCGGATTTTTTTTAAACACATCGAATTCGATGTGTTTAAAATTGGAATTATACATCGCTTCCCAAAAACTTAACAGCTCTGTGGTAAAGAACCAGTGCTTCACTGCAGAAAACAAGAGAGGGAGAGGTTAGACATATAAAGCAATACCTCCGCGCAAGCTCTTTTTACTCCTTTCTCTGCGGTAAAAGAAATTTTGGAAGCGGCAATTCAACATCAAAAAATGTTAAGTATTTTAACGATTAAACAAGTTGTGTTCAATTTGGATATTTTTGTCAACTATTCGATAGTCAATGAAAATATTTATCTACGCATTATTTTGCTTATCTATTTCAGTAACCTCTTCAGCGCAGGGTTATAAAGTAACATTGCAAACGCCGAATTACACAGATGGCCTTGCATATCTTACTTATTATTATGGAAAAAATATTAACGTAGAAGATTCTGCGGTTGTAAACAGCAAAGGCGTGACTGTATTTCAAAAAAATGAAAAGCTGGAGCCGGGCGTTTATTCCATCGTTTTTCCGGGAAAAAATAAGTTGTTTGACTTCCTGGTTGGTGACGAGCAGGTAATAAGTATTATTGCAGATACAACAGACCTCGTAAACAAAACAACTGTTACAGGATCATCGGAAAATAAGCTCTTCCAACAATACCAAAAATTTGTTGCAGAAAAGGGAACGGGTTTGCAAAAGGAATTAGAAGCTTTTAAAGCTTCCAAAACAAAAGCCGACAGTACCCTACATGAGAACAATTACAACGAACGAAACAAAGAGTTGGTTGCTTATCGCAATAATATAATTGAACAGCATCCTGAATCCATGCTTGCAGCTTTGTTAAAAAGCATGAAAGAACCGCAGGCGCAAAACGCAAGGCCGGTTACAAGAGAGGACTCTCTAAACAATTACCAATACTACAAGAAGCATTATTGGGATGGCATTGATTTTACTGATGCAAGAATTATACGCACTCCTTTCTTTGTACCAAAGGTTGAGAGGTTCTTCAGGGAAGTTGTGTCACCTGCGCCTGATTCGATTATAAAGGAATCTGATTACCTTTTATTGCGGGCGAGAACTTCACCGGACATGTATAAGTTCCTGCTGAACTGGCTTACTGATGAATATATTAATCCTAAATACATGGGGCAGGATGCGGTGTTTGTGCATTTGTTTGAAAAATATCATTCAAAAGGCGTGTCTTCCTGGCTGAATGAAAAACAGATGACAGCAATTTCCAACAGGGCTTATATGTTGATGTCAAATCTTATTGGCGAGCAGGCAGCTAACCTGGAAATGGCAGATACAGCAGGGCTTTCAAAGCCTTTGTATAGTGTGCCGGCCAGCTATACTATCGTGGTTTTTTGGGATCCTACATGTGGCCATTGCCAGACGGAAGTGCCGAGGCTTGATTCTTTTTACCAGGCAAAATGGAAGAACGAAGGCGTGAAAATGTACGGAGTACTTTCAGAAACTAAAGAGAAGGATAAATGGATAGATTTTATAAATAAGAACAATTTGCAAAGCTGGATAAACGTTTACCAGACGGATAAACAAAAAAAGGAAAGTGATGATGCTAAAAAACCTTCTTACAAGCAATTGTATGATGTAACGCAAACACCCACTTTATATTTGCTCGATAAAGACAAGCGGATTGTAGCAAAAAAATTAACTATAGAACAAATGGATGACTTGCTTCAAATGAAAATCAATAATCAAAAAAATGATGCTGCTACCAACCGCTAATTGACGCATCAGATATTATTAGTAGAATTGATTTTAAAAAACTAACTAACGGGATGCAAATGCTCGCAAATATTATATAGTTTAATGCCCGGTATTTCGCTTAATCCCTTTTAATTATAAATTATTCTTTAATGAAACAACTGTATTTACTTGTTGCATTTTTTTTATCCACTTCATTTTTATATTCCCAGTCCCTTTTCACTTACGGTACCCATGCGGTAAGCAAAGATGAATTTTTAAGAGCCTATAATAAAAATAAAACCACCGTAGAAAATAAAGACCAGGCGTTAAAGGATTACCTGGACCTGTACATAAAATTTAAGCTAAAAGTGCAAGCTGCCAAAGACATGCGGCTTGATACACTTCCATCTCTTGAGGCTGATCTTGATAACTTTAAGCAGCAAATCGAAGACAGCTATTTGAAAGATGAAAAGCAGGTGAATGCTTTAACAGATGAAGCTTATACACGTAGCAAAAAAGATATTCATGTATTGCATTTTTATGTGCCGTTGGACGCAAAGATGTTACCCGCTGATACACTGAAAGCTTACAAAGCGATCAATGAAACATATGACGAATTAAAAAAAGGCAAGACAAATTATGAAGACATTCTTGCAGAAATAAAAGAAGACATCGCCCCTGTGCAGGGCAATGACATTGGTTTTGTCACAGTTTTTACGTTGCCTTATGCGTTTGAAAATATTGTATATGGTTTAAAAGCCGGTGAAGTAAGCAAGCTATATCGCACAAAAAAGGGTTGGCACATTTTTAAAAATGAAGAGGAGAGGCCGGCTGTTGGTAAGATAAAAGTGGCACAAATATTATTCGCCGTGCCGGCAGATAATAATGCATTGAGGGATCGTGCGAAGCGCTTATCTGACTCAGTATATAAGGCATTGCAGGCCGGCGCTGACTTTAGCGAGATGGCTAAAAAATATAGCGATGATAAAATGACCTATATGAATGGGGGAGTAATGCCTGAGTTCGGGGTAGCTAAATTTGATGGCGGCTTCGAAACAGCGGCTTTCTCTCTAAAACATGACAGTGACATTACTGCGCCTTTTCAAACAGAGTTCGGTTACCACATTTTAAAGCGCCTCTCACGGGAACCCATACCTGAAAATAAGAATGACGCCTACATTTATGCCTTGACACAGGATGTGTTGAATGACAGCCGCATTGAAACTGCTAAAGAAAAATTTGTAAAGGAAATATTGGCTAAAACCGGTTACAAAAAAAACAGCGCTGTAAGTGACGCTGCATTGTGGAAAATTACTGACAGCTTTGCATTGGTAAATAAAAGTATAACGGTAGGAAACCTCAACGAAAAAACTGTATTATTTTCTTTTAGCAATAATAAGGTAACCATTGGTGATTGGCTGCAATATGTCAGGAGAACAAAAGAAGGCTCGCAAACGGCTGATGCGCCATCTTACCCGGTACTTCTGCAAAACTATGTAGCCATTGCCGCCACAGAAAATTATCGAAAAAGATTGCAGGATTTTAATCCCGATTTTAAGTACCAGGTAGAAGAATTTAAAGAGGGCAATATGCTTTTTGAAATTATGGAAAGAAATATCTGGTCAAAAGCATCGTTAGATAGCGTGGGCCTTCTTCAATATTATCAACAACATAAAAATAACTATAAATGGAGCGCCAGCGCTGATGCTATTTTGTATTCCTGCGCGAATGCTGCTGTGGCAAAAAATGCCATGGAACAAATTGAAAAAGGCCGTTATTGGAGAGATGTAATGAGCGAAAATTCCACTGAGGTACAGGCCGATTCCGGGCGCTACGAGCTAAGCCAGATACCGGTTATAGACAGAACAAATTTTACACAGGGACTTGTAACAGCACCTGTTGTAAATAGCGGCGATGGTACTGCCGTTTTTACACAGGTTTTAAAATTGTATCCCGGGGATCAGCAAAGAAACTTTGAAGATGCAAGAGGCCTTGTTATAAATGATTACCAATCTTTCCTTGAACAAAAATGGATAGAATCATTAAAGAAAAAATACCCCGTTAAAGTAGATGAAAGGGTGTTTAAAACTCTTTTGTAGTGTACTTTAAAAATCCTTGCTACGATTTAAACCTGTCACATAAGTTCTATTAATTCGGTACCGTTATCTATCTTATAGATTAAACGTGTTTGGCAATGTATTTGCAAACACGGTAAAATATTACCTCAACCTTAATTTTTGAAAACTAAAACCACAAGAAATGAAAACACTAAAACCATTATTAGGCATTGTCCTGTCAATTGCAATTTTTACCAAAGCTCATTCCCAGGTGTATGTGCAGGGAGGAGTAAACCTTGCAAATATCACCAAAACCGCTTCAGGGAACACGGAAAAAAATAACCTGCTCACCACATTTAACGCGGGGTTTCTTGGCAGGTTTGGCCTGTCAAAAGTTATTGATCTTGAAAGTGGGTTGTTGCTTGACGGCCGTGGGGCTAAGGCGGAAACTTACTTCTCAAACGGTACGAGCGACAATTATGTAAAAACAACATTTAATCCATTGTACCTGGAAGTGCCGCTGAACCTTGTTCTTCGCTTTCCAATGGAAAAAAATACAAATCTATTTATTCACGGTGGCCCATATGCAGCCATGGGTATTGCAGGTAAGTCCAAATCAGAATCAAAATTTTTAGGCCTTACTTCCAATAGCAGCAATAATATAAAATTCAGTAATGATGATCCGTTTACTTCTGAGCAGGACGATGCCACTTATGATAAAATCAAGCGGTTTGATTTTGGATTAAATATTGGCGGCGGATTAGATTTAGGGAAAGTTTTATTAAAAGCCAATTATGGATTTGGCCTCACAAAGATCAACTCAACACAGAGTAATAACAGCGCCGATGATAAAAATAAATATCGCACCGTAAGTGTTTCTCTTGGAATACCACTTCGCTAAGCAAAAACATATTTAAAATAAAAGACCCATAGACATTTAACGGCTATGGGTCTTTTTATTAAAGAAAATATTAAAGAGAAAATATTTTAGACTAATTCCTTTACCACATTTGCCACTACGTGCGGCTTGCCTAAAGTATAATAATGCAACACCGGCACACCAGATTTTTTCAGCTCACGGGACTGTTGCAATAACCATTCGGTACCAACTATTTCAACTTCAGCATCTGTTTTGCATTTCAAAATTTCATTGCTTAATTCGGTAGGAATATCTACATGAAATGTGCGTGGTAATACGGATAATTGTTTCTTTGACGTTATTGGTTTCAATCCTGGTATTATTGGAATCTCAATCCCCGCTTCCCTGCATTTTTTTACAAAATCAAAATATTTTTTATTGTCAAAAAACATTTGCGTAGTAATGTAATCCGCGCCTGCGTCCACCTTTAATTTTAGATACCGCAGGTCGCTTTCAATGTTAGGGGCTTCAAAATGCTTTTCGGGATAGCCAGCCACACCGATACAAAATTTGGTTTTATATCCATCTCGTATATCTTCTTCAAGATAGATTCCATTATTTAAATTCACTGCCTGTCGTAAAAGGTCTAACGCGTATGCATGCCCGTTTTTTTCAGGTTCAAACAGCGTTTCGTTTTTTGGTGCGTCGCCCCGCAGCAAAAGCACATTATCAATTCCGAGAAAAGCAAGGTCAATCAGTGCATTTTCTGTTTCCTGTATGTTGAAACCCCCGCAAATCAAATGAGGCACCGCATCTATTTTGTAGTGATTCATAATAGCTGCGCAGATGCCTACAGTCCCGGGCCTTTTCCGGATTTCTACTTTTTCAAAAGTGCCATCTGCTTTCTTTTTGAAGACTTGCTCACTGCGGTGATAGGTAACATTAATAAATGCCGGCTTGAACTCCATCAATGGATCAAGATGATTGTAAATTGATTCAATTGTTTTACCCTTAAGCGGGGGAAGAATTTCAAACGAAACGACAGTGTCTTTCGATTCTTTTATGTGGTCGGTAACTTTCATTTTTTCAAAAATAGATGCAAACATAAACTCAAATGCTCAATAGGCAATAAGGAACCTGTCAATAATCATTCTTAATTATTATGGTCAATAAGTCAATGGTCAATGGTCAATAGTCAATGGTCAATGGTCAGTAAGTCAATGACTGAACGATCCAATGATTGAATGACCCATTGCCACAATAACTATTTAACTATTTAACGGATTAACTAATAACCTATTTCCCCAGTCATTCACTTATTTTTGTTGAAATACTTTTTGATTTGAATCAGACTATATACGCCAAAGAACTTGTCAAATACTATGGTAAACGGGCGGTTACAAACAACGTTTCCTTCCAGGTAGGGCAAGGTGAAATTGTAGGATTATTAGGGCCAAATGGCGCCGGCAAAACCACCTCTTTTTACCAGGTAGTTGGTTTGATAAAATCTGATGAAGGAAAGGTGTTTTTAAATGATCTCGACATCACAAAGCTGCCAATGTACAAACGGGCTAAAATGGGCCTTGGTTATCTGCCGCAGGAGTCAAGTGTTTTTAGAAAACTTACTGTAGAAGATAATATAGCCGCAGTGCTCGAAATGACCAGGCTTTCCAAAAAAGACCAAAAAGAAAAACTTGAATCGCTAATTGCAGAATTTCACCTTGACCATGTGCGAAAAAATAATGGTGATGTGCTTAGCGGTGGTGAAAGAAGGCGTACTGAAATTGCCCGTGCGCTTGCTGTTGATCCAAAATTTATTTTGTTGGATGAGCCCTTTGCCGGTATTGATCCTATTGCCGTTGAGGATATTCAAAGCATTGTTACCAGGCTGAAATATAAAAATATCGGCATCCTCATTACCGATCATAATGTAAATGAGACGTTGTCTATTTGTGACAGGGCTTACCTGCTGATAGAAGGAAAAAT
>JBDTSD010000119.1:0-13769 GCA_039931355.1 Ginsengibacter sp. | reverse complement strand
AGATTCATGTTGCGGCATCCAGGCATAGCCATAATATTTTTTCCATTCATTTTTAAAAGCCACACTATACCCGCCACGTGCCCAAAACTCAGGCTCTTCGAGATAGATAGTGGTGATGCCTGCATCCACTACTTTTTTTATAACGGTTTTAAAATAAGCTATATAATTATCTGTAGGGACGATGTATGGAATACCTCTTCCGTGACCAATATGACTGCCATTCCGCTCTACCTGTCCCTCTTCTTCTTCATGTGGCTTGCCATCCCATTTACCTGTAAAATAATCCTGGTAATTACCCCATGCTATGCCCGTCATGAACTGCACATTATAACCATGCTTGCGATAATCTTCCACGCGTTCATTGAAGGTGCTGTCCATTCCATAAACCATTGCTATATCTGTACGAATATCATAGGCGGCGCTCCACGGTGCAGATTCCTGGAAAGAAGTTTTTTCGGGAAGTTGAGTTGTTTTGAAAGATTGAGAACTTGCACCTGTATAAGCTATCATTAAAGAAAAAAGAAGGACAATAAATTTTAATTTCATCATACTTATTTACCTAATGCGGTTTATATTTTGAAAGGTGGTTATTTTACTTCGGTTATATTTAATAAAGATATTTTTTTTCATAAACAATCCTGCTGTACCATCTTAAAAAGAAGGTTGGAGTTTTAACGAACTCCAACCTTTTGCCTAAACTAAACTGCTAAAACATTGGTTCGTCATGGATATGTAATAAGCCGCCATTCGCTTATTTGAATAAGATTGCTGCCATTATTAGCCTGCACATTTATGCGATACTGCGTGTAGGCTGTGGTGTTAGTAAATTCGTAACGTATGGTCATGTTCCTTCCGGAGAATGTTTCCCCCATGCGGGTATCTAAAACAGTCCAGGTAGTTCCATCATTTGAGCCTTCAAGCGTCCAGTCTTTCATATCCCGGTCAGGTGCATCATTGCCGGAAGTAATGGTATAAGCTCCTATCACCTGTGCCGCCGGAAACGTGAGCTGAAACCAAAAAGCTTGTGGAAATCCATCCGTTAAAAATTTAGAATTGTAATCCCCATCCACTAATTTCTTTGAGCCCTCATTATTATCCGGCCCACCACCATTATCCCTGCTAACAGAAAGACTAGCCATGCCGGTAATATCCTTTTCTAATCTTCTAACAGTATCTACGGTGAAATATGTAGTGCGAAGACTGCTATCAATAAATCCGGAGGAGGCGGAAGCGATGGTGATTGGAAGAATATATTTTATAGACTTATCAAGATTAGTGGTGGTAATGCCTAACGGCAAATTATCAGACCCGGTTTCGCCCGCTTTTATTGTAGCCATTAACGAAGGAATGCTATAGCTCGAGGCGGGCAATAAAACATACGAAGAACCGTGGGCTGCATTATAGCTATCTATCAAGGAAGGGTCGATTTGAAAGGTTACCATTATGTCCTGGCTGGGATATCCTAAGCCGCCGTACGAAGCCCCAAACGAAGTAGTCTGCGCCGTATCGGCAAGCAATAATAAAAGGCTGCTTGTTCCATTTGAGGCTCTCGGCATGTAAATGTTGCCTTCTTTTCCATAGGTAATTGAATCAGGTTTATTGCATGAAACTATTACCAAAGCAAGTAGCATGGTACCGGTAAATGCTGTAATAATTTTAGATAGAATTCTCATTGTTTACAATTTATATTAACCAACTATTTAAATCTCCAGTAAATATTTTCTTCAACCATTTTACCACCCCGTATTTTGCACCAGGTTTCTGTCTACGTTTAGTTCTTGCTGGGGTATTGGCCACAGGTAATCTTGTTTGGTAAACACGCGGTTTTCAAACACAGTTCTTTGATAGAAGGCCGGATCGCTTACGCTGGTGCCTGCATTGATATCCATGCCAAAAAACGGACCGCCATCGGTTTGCTCCGCTATCTTCCAGCGACGCGTATCAAAATACCTGGCATTTTCAAAGGCAAGCTCTACCCTTCTTTCTCTGCGAATGGCCTGGCGCATTTCACTTTGCGATAAGCCTGCAGGTAAATCCGGCACCCCTGCTCTTTCTCTTATAAGATTTACATATTTAGCTATATCAGGATTATCTGCCGCTGACTCATTTAATGCTTCAGCATAATCTAGGTAAACCTGGGCGAGCCGTAACATCACCCACGAGCGTGAATTATTGTCATAACTCTGGGCGATATTCTTTCTTATAATATATCCCGTTGGAGAATAATCATTACTACCTACTTTCTTACCGGAATTACCTGTGTAATAAGTTTGTGTCACGACAGTGCCGGAGCTTGAAGTTGTGTTTAGCCAGATCCTTCCATTATATGTAATGCCAACATAAAATCGTGGTTCTCTATTCGTGTACATGTTATAAGTGCCGGCAGTAGTGTATTTGCCATCTGAGCTGGAAAAACCAGTTTCCACATAGCCTGAACCGGCATCGGTAATAGCCAGACCATTGTTCATAAAGTAAGCATCCACCATCTCCTGCGTTGGGCCAAGCCCACCGCTACCACGTATTGAGCCATCGGAACCTGAATGATAAGGCGTGCCTTCGTATTGCCTTGTGCCGGGGTCGCCGCCAACTTTACCAAATATCCATTCTTCATTCCAATCATCAAGCATTACGTCGCGGCATGAAACAAACGGATCAGTATTTCCGGAGCCATCGGTTTTTACATAGAGCTTATATTTCCCCGGAACGTAAGCATCCAAAAAAGCTTTAGATGCAGCGGCAGCCTTAGCCCATTTAGAAGGATCGGCTTGCTGATTGATTAACTGTGCGCCATCGGAATTCTTTAAGGAGGAATAATCGCTGTTGCCATTATACAGCGGGCTGGCGGCTATAAGTAGCATTTGCGCTTTATAGGCCATCACTACCGACCGGGTCATTCTTCCATAGTCAGCGCTGGTAAAAATATTATCAGGCAAATCTGCCGCTGCTTTATCAAATTCGCTGGCAATATAATCAACACAGGAATCGTAAGGGCTGCGGGCAAGTTGTACATCGGTTAAGGGAGCGTCCGGTGCTACCACATCATCTCCAATGATCACAACGGGGCCAAATATTTTTAAGAGGCTATAATAGAAATAAGCACGCAAAGCCCTTGCTTCAGCTATATATCTTGGAAGCAATGGAGAATTTGCAATTTCCGGGGCTTCTCCTACATGTGCCATAAAATAGGTTGCGGAGCGAATACCCGTATAATAATTTTTCCAGAAGTCGTTTACAACTCCGTCTGTAGGCCCCCAGGCACCCACATTCATATAATTGCTGTAGACAAAACTCCAGTCATATTCTGCTTCATCCGAAGCGCCTGTCCACGGCCCTCCGGAGGTTTGTCCCCCGATATATCTTTGAGATGCCTCATCTCTTATGTAAGAATACACATTAGCCAAAAATTTATCTACGGTATTTTTGTGTGCAAACACCTGTTCAATGGTTGTTCTATCGGCAGGCACCTGGTCAAGAAACCCTTTCTTGCACGACCACGTGCCGAGTAAGACAACGGACGCAAGGCATGTTATAAAAACTTTTTTCATATTCGTTTAGTTGTTGAATTTAAAAATCAAAATGAATTCCTGCGGAATAAGCTGCCACCTGCGGGTAGCGCACACCGTTAGAAGTATTTAATTCCACATCCCATAGTTTAAACTTGCTGAAGGTGAGTACATTTTCCCCTAACAAATACAGGTAAGTGCCCTTAATACCAAGCTTTTTGAAAGTTGTTTTAGGGAATGTATAGGCAAATTTTACCGTTCTTAACTTCACGAAGCTCGCATCTTTCTGCCACCAGGTACTCCGCTGATTATTATTATTATTCTTCGGGCCACCAAAACCAAGCCGTGGGTAAAAGGCATCCTGTTTTGGGTTTTCCGGCGTCCACCTGTCAGTGATTATGCTATAGGCGTTGCCTACACCTCCATCGCCGGAGAAAGGCTGAATACTATTTCCGCTTAGGAAGATACTTGCGTCGGTCTGCCCCTGGAAGAATGCGCCTATACTGACATTTTTATAGGTAAGATCGAAACCGAAACCATATAAGATGAAGGGAACATCGCCAGTGCCGATAACGGTTTGATCGAAGGCATCGATTTTTCCATCACCATTGAGGTCTTTGAATTTTATATCACCGGGCCGTACTTCGCCAAAAGTTTGCTGGGCAGAGTTTAATATTTCTGCGGAATCCTTAAACAAGCCCTGGGCTATTAAACCATACGATGCTAACACTCCCTGCCCGGTCCTGTTTTGCCATGGATATTTTTGATCAGGCTGATCATTAGAAATTACTTTATTGCGTGCATACGTAAAGTTTCCTTGCAGGCTTAAAAATAAATTGCGGGCAATTTGTTTATGATTTTGCTGTAACGAAATATCGACGCCCGCATTATCTACCACACCGAGGTTGCCATAAGGAGCAGAGGTTAAGCCTACAAATTCAGGCACAGTCCCTCTTTGCAGAAATATACCGGTTCTATGTTCTTTGAAAAGATCAACCTGCAAAGTTGCGGCATGTAGCAACGTCATTTCCATTCCAAGGTTTGTTTTGCGTGAACTTTCCCATGTCAGGTTAACCGCGTAACTACTAATTTGAATACCTCCGATACCAGCACGGCTGTCTCCAAAAGTATAGCCTTCGGCGCCGGTATTCACCTGGTCAAGATACGCAAAACGATAGCTGCCGATATCACTATTACCAACAAGCCCTGAAGAAAATCTGAATTTCAAAAAGGTAATAATGTTGCTTAGTGGCTTGTAGAATTTTTCATTTGAAGCAACCCAACCTATGCCGTAAGACGGGAAGAAACCATACCTGCTTTTCTTGGCAAAGTTTTCTGAGCCGTTATATCCGAAATTATATTCAACAAAATATTTATCGTTATAGGAATAAGTAGCCCTGCCTGCAAGGCCACGGGTACGAAAGGGAATTGAGCTGGTGAAGTCTCCGGCATAAGCATCAATATATTCACTTTGATTATATAATAGTAAGCCGCTTACACGATGCTTTCCAAAAGCTGAATCATAATTCAACGCGGTCTCTGTATATACTCTCCTGTTTCCACCATTATACCTGTTGTAACCTAATGAATTGGATCCGGCATAAGTTAATAATAAATTCAGGCTGCCGTCTGGATTCCGGCCATTCGCTATGTAATCGCTCTGCCTTTTAGCATGATTGATATCAAGCTCACTATAACTATCAAATGCAAACATACTAGTGAACGAAAGCCCTTTCACCAACATTCCTAAATTCTGGCGCAAGCGAATGTTTGTGTAAACCTGTGTTTCATATTGATTCGCATACCCTGAACGAGCGGCAGCATCAAAAGGATTTCTAAAACCGCCATTAGGGTTCCTGCCCGAGCTGGTATCTCCAGGGTAAGAATAGGGCAATTCCACTGGTGGCAAATCTATTACGGATTGAAAAATTGAATTCACCTGGTTTGCATCGTGTGGATTATTGTTGTCATTAATACCAGGATAATTACCGTTGCTATAATATCCCTGCAAACCCAATTCGATGGTAGTTGTGCCTGTAGCTTTAAGCGTCAGGTTACTGGTGAAGTTAAATCTCGAGTAGCCGACACCGCTATGATAGGGCTGCTGAGGATCAGATTTGATAAATCCCTTCTCATCATAATAACCCAGAGACACATAATAAAAGGCAGATGGAGCGCCGCCATCAATATTAACCGTGACTTTATTATTCTCTCCATTTTTCTTAAATACTTTATCTATCCAGTTTACATTGGGATAGAGATAAGGATCGTCACCAGCCTTGGTCTTATCAATATAGTCCTGTGTGTATTTTGGTGCGTCACCTCTTGTAACTAAGGCCTCGTTAGCCAAATTCATGTAAGTAATACCATCAGCCATCTTTGGCAGCCTGGTAAAAGTGGTAATGGAGTGGAAATAATCAACATTAAATTCCGGCTTGCCAGGTTTACCTCTTTTTGTTGTGATAAGCACTACACCGTTAGCCCCTCTTACACCATACACGGCGGTAGCAGAAGCATCTTTTAAAATACTGAAAGAGGCTATGTCATCATAATTCAAATTGCTTAAGGAACGCTCGACACCATCCACCAATATAAGCGGGCGTGAATTATTTACCGTGGCAATACCCCGTATCCAAATATCGGCATCATCATGGCCCGGCTCACCCGTACGCTGTACGGCAACAAGGCCCGCGAGCCTTCCCGCCAAACCTGCGCCTACATTAGCTATTGGCTGCTTCAGGTCTTTTGTTTCCAAAACAGACTGTGCTCCTATCTGGCTTATCTTTCTTTGCTTGCCATAGCCAACTATTACCACCTCATCTAAACTTCCTTTTACATTTTCCATAGTGATATCGTAAACGATGCGATCGGTAAAGGCAAACGTGTAAGGATTGTAGCCAACAAACGATGCCTTTAACGAATCACCTTTATTAGCTGCAATTGCGTATGAGCCAAGCGGGCTGGTTAGGACAGTTTCGCCGGAATTCAGATTTTGTATGCTGGCGCCTTTCAGCGGTTCATTAAGATTATTTTTCACAGCACCGGAAATTTTTACCTCTTCCTTTTGGGTCACCTGTGAGAACGATTGATGACTGATGCAAAAAATAAAAAAGCATGTGTACACGCTGAACTTAAGTAGAATTCGTTTGTTACTCATTTTTTTGATTTAATCTTATAATTGTATTTATTGATCTCCAGGCAGGGAAGATGTAGAGACAAGGGGCAATCATTTTTCTTTGGAATTTTTTTACCAGATCAAATATATTCTAAACAACAGGCTGGCCTTGTTAACACTTCCTAAACATACTGTTAACACAGCCTTAACAATTTACATTCCTACTTTTTGCTTACTATCTTTAACGAGAACTATTTATTTTGACATCTACCATCAGGTTATATAAAAATATTGCATTGGCCAGCTTTGTAATACTGATCTCTGTTCAGTTTTTCCTGGTTTACAATACCTATAAATTAAAAGATGAGCATTTTTTTTCTGTTGAGAAAAATGTCATCAACGATAGTTACAGCAGGAGCATTCGCAACGATAAAGTGTATCCCGGCGGGCAAAAAATTATTGACAGTTTTGTAAATACCGATATGGCAATGCTGGAAACTTTATATAAGAAAGACACGTCGCAATTTGCCATTGCAAAACAAAAAATGTGTGACAGTATCTTTAGCGAGCTGCGCCGCAGAAGCAATATGGACAGCCTTTTCCAGGCAATAGTTATTAATGACAAGCTTAAGCACAACTTAAAATATCTCCTGACTATTGAGGCATTAAGCATCACCTTTTCTAACAATCATTATATTTCTTTATATCAAAAAGGAGTTGACTATCCTTTAATAAATACAGTAATGCAGGTACCCGCAGGCGTTAGAATAGATGGCTCGCTTGAAATGCCTTCAAAGCAAAACCAGGTTACCTTTCTTAATGTAAGCTCACCGGCAGACCATAGTTACCAGATTACTTTTTCCCTTTATGTAGATTCCAGCAACAGGTACTTATCTATTTTCTTTTTAATGATGCCAACATTTGCGCTGTGTCTGTTTTCTATTTTGGCGGTAGTGCTTATTTATTTTTATACTTTTAAAAACTGGCTTAAGCAAAAAAAGTTAGCCGAAATGAAATCGGATTTTGCCAACAGCATAACGCATGAATTTCATACGCCGCTTGCTACGATAATGATCGCGAATAAAAATTTACAAAATGCAAAAGTGCTTGAGCGGAAAGAAAATATTCAACCACTTACGAGTATCATAGACCGGCAATCACAAAGGCTGCAAACACTCTTTAGCCGTGTGCTCGATGTGGCGGTAATGAATGAATCTACTCTTCAAAAAAAAGAATACCGGTTGAATGACTTGCTTGATGAGGTATTGCTGGATTACCGGTTGCAGTTGCCTGATAAAAATATTGAAATTGATTTTTTCAAAAGTTCAGAAAACCCCGAAGTAAGGCTGGACAGGTTTTGGTTTACAACCATGCTTTTTAATATTTTTGAAAATGCTATAAAATACAACGACAGCGAAGTAAAGGCCATAGAAGTACGCACATTAATAAAGAAAAAAAATATCGAGATTCATATATCTGATAACGGCATTGGCATATCACCAAAAACGGTAAATCTTATTTTTGAAAAATTCTATCGCGATCAAACAGTTAATAAAAGTGACACAGCAATGAATGGGTTGGGCCTTGGCCTGTTCTACACGAGGCAATGCATAAAGGCACATGGTTGGCAAATTGAAGTGATAAGCACGGAAAAAAAGGGAAGTGAATTTATTATTTTCATGCCGGCCGAAAACCTTTAAAAAAAGGATTTGCAATGAAGAATAAAATTCTTTTTATAGAAGACCAGCAAGATCTTGGAAATGTTACCAAACAATATCTCGAGGTCATGGATTTTGAAGTAGTGTGGTGTACTGATGGTAAAGAGGCTTACCGCGTTTACTCACAAAATCCCACGCTATTCAATTTATTGATAATAGATATCCAGTTGCCTGGCATGAATGGTTTTGACCTTGCAGAAAAAATCATTAGTGAAAACGACACGGTTCCCTTTTTATTTCTTACCGCAAGAAATGAAAAGAAAGACCGTTTACGCGGATTAAAAATTGGGGCAGACGATTATATAAGCAAGCCTTTTGATATAGATGAATTAGTACTGCGTATAAGAAATATCCTGCGGCGAAACCATGCTGCCGACACACACGCAACTGCAAATGCAAGTATTGTTTGCGGCGATCTTATTCTTAATAAAGACCTGTTGAAAATTACTATTGCAGGGCAAAAGCCAATCGTACTTACCCTTCGCGAAGCTGAATTGCTTGAATACCTTTGCCGGCATAGCAACAGTGTTTTAAAAAGAGAAGATTTACTGATAGAGCTTTGGGGTGAAAATGATTATTTCCTGGGGCGCAGTCTTGATGTGTTTATATCCAGGTTGCGTAAGCTGCTCGCTGCATCCCGATCCGTAAGTATTGATAATGTGTATGGAGTAGGATTTATATTTAACGTAAAAGAAAGCATAAGCCAACGTTGATGGTTAGCCGTAATAGCTGTCAATAATTATGAAAAAGAATAGTCAATGGTTCTTCTTTCAAGCTGGCTTTGCATGGCTAATTCGATAATGCGTATCGTGTTCCGGCCCTGCAATGGAGTAACTAAAAGCTGATCCCTGCCTACGATCGTTTGATATATATTGTCATAAAATTCTGTGTAATTACCGCGTTCACTTTCTATGTTTCCGATTATATGCAAACCATTTATTTCCGAATTAATCTTTCCCCACGTTGATTGAGGTTCTACCCCCCAGCTATCTTTTGTAAGTGGTAAATATCCTGCTTTAAGGGATTCCTCCTGCACATCCAATCCATATTTTACGAACGAACCTTCAGTCCCTAAAAGAATAAACCGTGGTAGCGGTTCTTTTACCAACATACCCGCCTTCAGGGATACTTTTACCGAGGGGTAATGTAAAATGACTTCAAAATTATCAACTGCCTTTGCAGATTTTCTTTGCATGCGTAAATCAGCGGTTACGGCTTCAGGCAATCCAAATAATGTCAGCGCCTGATCAATAAGATGTGATCCGAGGTCATACAAAATACCGGTACCGGGAGCATCTTCTTCGCGCCATGCACCAGGTTTCAGAAAATTCCTGAAGCGGTCATACCGGCTTTCCAATTCAACAAGTTCACCTAATATGCAACTTTCAATAACCTTTTTTACCGTATGAAAATCACTATCAAAGCGCCTGCTGTGAAAGACGGAGAGAACCTGGTTACGGGCGGCTGCCAATGCAATCAATTCATCTGCTTCGGCAGTGGTGATGGTAAATGGTTTATCTACCAAAACATGCTTGCCTGCATGCAGAGCCAGCAATGCCAATGAATGATGGGAAGTATTGGGTGTAGAGATCACCACCAGGTCAATATTCTTGTCATTAATTATTTCTTCTGATGTACTCACTATTTTCGCTTCAGGATATTTCATTCGGGCCACCGAAACCTGTTCCGGCTTTGATGCTCTTATCTTAGTCAATTTCAATCCCGGTATTGCTGTTAATACAGGTGCATGAAATATTTGCCCACCAATTCCAAATCCTATTAAGCCAACATTAATATTTTTATCCATAATATCATTTTTTAAAAAACTGGTTGCAACTTAATCTTTCTTTTAAGGTTTTAAAAAAAGCGTATTCATTAATAGTGATACGGCAGTGGAAGATCCAAATGCTGATGTGAGTTTTAATTCACTTGTCCTGGCTCTCCACTTTGTCTGTATAACATCTTTTGAGTTTCTAGTGTTTTAAGCAACTTTTGCATTCGAAAGCCTTCCAGGCAAAAAATATCTTTATCTTTTCATCAAGTCATTTACCTTCCCTAATCATCTCCGCAATTGGTGTTAAATTTTAATCATTCAATCAATATTGACAAATATTAATTTATGAAAAAATCATTTCTAATAAAAAACATGCCTAGCTTAAAGAATCTCTCTTTGATAATATATGTGATTCTAAGTATGATAATGCTGAGTTGCTCAGACATAGTCAAACCCAAAGAAGGAGATCAAAAAGATTCAACCGCCACCACCATCACATTGAAAGTTGAAAAGATCACAGATACTTTGGAAGCGCTTACAGACATGGCTTTCCCGGGGAATGGAGAAATGTGGGTGACCGAACAAGGCGGTAAGATTTGGCCAATCCGAAACGGTAAACTCAATAGTACTCCTTTAATGGATTTGGGAATTAAAATGGTCAAACTAAACAATGGCTATGAAGAGCGTGGTTTATTGGGGATCACCCTGCATCCGGATTTCAAATCCAATAAAAAGTTTTACGTTTTTTACAGCAGGCCAGCTTCATTAAAAACGTTTAATCATGCCGGTGTGATAGCAGAGTATAAACTTCCAGAAACCGGGCAAGTTGACCCTAACAGTGGCAGGATCATCCTGACTGTGGATGAACCAGACGGCAACCATAACGGTGGCTGTTTGAAATTCGGTCCTGATGGTTACCTCTACATTTCTTTCGGCGATGGTGGCGGCCAACATGACCAGCATGGGACCATTGGGAATGGGCAGAACCTGAACACGCTCTTAGGAAAAATATTACGATTGGATGTGAATACAGAGGGCACTTACAAAGTTCCTCCAGACAATCCTTTTGTAGGGAAACCAAATGTAAGACCAGAGATCTGGGCTTATGGATTTCGTAATCCCTATCGTTTTTCTTTCGACAAAGTGAGCCGGCAATTGTTTGCCGGTGAGGTGGGCCAGGATTTATGGGAGGAGGTTGACATTGTTACAAAAGGAGCAAATTATGGTTGGAGAATAGTGGAGGGTACTCATTGCCATAATGTAGACAATTTACCAGATAGTAGTTGCTATGTAAAGGGAATAACCATGCCGATTGATGAGTATAGCCATAAGGTAGGAATTAGTGTGATGGGTGGCTACGTTTACAATGGAAAAGATATCCCAACACTGAAAAGCAAATATATATTTGCCGATTGGACAGGCGTTGTATTTTACTTGCAAAAAGCAGGCGATAACTGGTCAAGAGATAGTATCAAATTGCAAAATATGCCTGGAAATTTGAAGATAACCGGCATTAATGAAGACCAGGCCGGAGAGTTATATCTGCTTACCAATCCTGAGACTGGCATAGGAAATAAAAAATGTGGAGTGTATAAAATTGTACAGGATTAATTAATAATTGTGTTGTACGCCGCCAATTGACAGACCCTGCTAATGGACTTTACAGACATTAATCATTGCATTCAAATTTTAAACGAAAGACCAAAGTGGTTTTTTCAGAAGGACAATATTGCTGAAAAGCTACAATGCTTTGAGACAATTCAAAACTTAGGGACACCAGGTACAATATATTCTTTATTCGGATTTCTAAAAAGCGATAACGCCTTAATACAAGAAAAATCTGCTGAAACAATTCTGCATCTTTTCAGCAAATTAAAATCTCAAAATGATTATGCTGATAGTTTAAAACATTTGAATATTGATAAAAGTGATTTGGATTTATACCGGGTTGACTTTGACGAAAATAAATACCTTCAACTCTTAGGTATCGCAAGTTTAAACAGCAATGGTTATGTTAGGGAAAAAGCAGTAAAGGAACTTGCAAGACTAAAAAACGCGGGCGGTTTAAAATTTATTTTATTAAGACTTAATGATTGGGTTTTACCAGTTAGGAAAGCAGCAACGGAAGCCATTAATTCTTTTTTAGACACAGCGTACATTGATGAGTTCTTACAACAGCTTTCGACTATTGATTCGCTTTTAAATGTTAAACGAGTTGACTTGACAGAAACTCACAATCGGATCATAGCATTTATTTTAAAACAGGATTTTTCGAAAGAGTTTTATAGTAAAATCAAGCAGCTTGAAGACAAAACAAGACTTCGTTATTATAGAAATCTTTTCAAACATACGATACCAGGTAAAGAGCAGCTAAAAAGTATATTTAAGGATAAAAGCTTTCTTATACGGCTGGAGGTTTTAAAACAACTTTCTTTTCTCGACACAGAATTTCAAAAAGAACTGATTACCGCTTCCCTACAAGACAAATCAGCAAGGATAAGAGTAAACGCATTGTATGCAACCAAACCTTACAGCCCAGAGTTTGATAATAAAATAGAAAGTCTCTTATCAGACCAATCTTCCTCTGTTAGGGAACTGTGCAGATATCTATTAAAATCAAAAGGATTTGATTTTGCAGAAATTTACAGAGAACGAATTAAACAAGTAAAATTTCTTTCGGGTAGTTTAATTGGGCTATCAGAGGTTGGCACAAGCGATGATTTGCAAATATTTGAGCAACACATTAATTCCAATAAAAGCAAAATTGTTATTGGTTGCCTGGCTGCTATAAATAAATTCAATCCTGACAAAGCAAAGCAGTATTCTTTAGAATTACTTACCCATTTAATTAAAAGAGTACGTAACAAAGCAGCAGAGATTTTAGCTAAAGGTTGCTATCCTGATACATTGCAAAAAATCAGACAGATATATTTAACCGGCGACTATGAAATAAAGAAAACGGTTTTAAAACTCTATAATAAAATTGGTGGTTGGAGTGTAATCGGCGATTTTTTTATTGCGTTGACTGACGACAACAGCAGCATTCAGAATATTGGTTGGCAACTTCTTGACAAATGGAGAGCAAATGCAACAAGGTTATTTACAACACCACCAAAATCTGAAATTAAAAGAGCGAATGATATTTATAAAAGTATAGACACAAGTAAAAGCAAAATGACACATCATCGAAAAATTCTTTTACAAGATTTGCAATTTTATCTTAGGTGACAGACTTTAGCAGCGTACATAACCTACTCCCGAAAATCCAGCCATATTACTCCATTAACGGGGCTGTTTAGCTCCACATTCTTTTGACTCTGGGGGCCCATCTGTTCTGCTTTATGAAACTTAGTACCGATAGGTTGTATCGCATTCATAATTCCGATATTTCCTTCAGGATAATTTACGGTCGTGTTTTTATTGCCGGCACCTTTTGGGTTATTGGTTTTCAGCATCTGCAGAAATACATTTTCGTTGCCCATAAGTATTTTAAAAGGCATTTCATTGGTACTTATTTTAACCCAGTAAACATCTTTATGATTGCCTTTAAACTCAGGATAGTCACAGGTTTCGCCGGTGGTTGTATTGTTATATGCTTTTTCCCAAACACCAAATTGCAACCCCTTTAACCTGTTTTTCCAAACGTTATAAGGGCCGCG
>JBDTSD010000118.1:0-13775 GCA_039931355.1 Ginsengibacter sp. | reverse complement strand
TTTTAATTCTTTTTATGATGCTTCAGATGAAGCTGCCATCAGCCGCTTTTACGGGGGCATTCATTATTTGCCAGCAGTAAAATATGGACAGGTTATAGGTAAAGAAGTAGGAAAGTATGTTATCAACAAAATAAAAACGAAGAAAGAATAATTTTTTTCCATCTTACCATAATCTTATTCTATGTAATTACGCTATTAATTTTGAAGATTAATGAAACGAAAAATATTTTATTTTTTATGTGCGATTGCAGTGGTATCAATTACTTCATGCAATCGTTCAGTTAATAAAACTAATTATGATGACAGCGCTAAAGTTGTTGCGGCGGCAGATACAGCACATTCCTGCATGAAAGTGCCTTCAAGATTTGGTATTAATACGGATACTTCTTCCGTTGCCTCTGGTGGAGACACATCAATGAAGGGAATGGTGCTTATTCCCGGTGGCAAATTTGAAATGGGCGG
Organism: Ginsengibacter sp.; assembly: GCA_039931355.1. GTDB lineage: Bacteria > Bacteroidota > Bacteroidia > Chitinophagales > Chitinophagaceae > Ginsengibacter. Next base: position 13,313 of record JBDTSD010000118.1, on the reverse strand, counting down.
AGATAATAACCAGGCCAGCCCTGATGAATATCCTAAACATAAAGTGCAGGTATCGCCATTTTACATAGATGTAACAGAAGTTACCAATGCACAGTTTAAAAAATTTGTTGATGCAACAGGATATAAAACTACTGCTGAAAAAAACCCGGATTGGGAAGAATTAAAAAAGACAGTGCCTCCCGGTACGCCAAAGCCTGCAGATAGTTTGCTGGTTGCAGCATCGTTGGTTTTTAAACCTTCAAATGGCCCGGTGAACCTCAACGATTACAGCCAATGGTGGAGTTGGGTAAAAGGTGCAAACTGGAAACATCCCGAAGGCCCGGCCAGCAGCATAGAAGGAAAGGATAATTATCCTGTGGTGCAGGTAAGTTGGGACGATGCAACGGCTTACTGCAAATGGGCGGGCAAAAGATTGCCTACAGAAGCCGAGTGGGAATTTGCCGCAAGAGGCGGCCTCACAAATAATATTTATCCCTGGGGCAATGAACATGTAAACACAGGCAAAGCCAAAGCCAATAGTTGGGAAGGCGACTTTCCTTACCGCAATATAAAAAAAGATGGATACGTTACTTTAGCCCCCGTAAAATCGTATAGCCCTAATGGTTATGACCTCTATGATATGGCCGGTAATGTGTGGGAGTGGTGTAGCGACTGGTACAATGGTGATTATTATAAAACATTACAAAATGCAACTGCGGTAAATCCTAAAGGCCCGGATAAAAGTTATGATCCCCAGGATCCTTACACGCCCAAACGAAGCCTGCGTGGTGGTAGTTTTCTTTGCAACGATACTTATTGCAGCGGATATCGTGTTGCAAGACGAATGAAAAGCAGCCCGGATACGGGATTAGAGCACACTGGTTTCAGATGCGTAAAAGATAAAAGTTAAAAAGCGGGTATGCAGCATTCCTTAACAAAAATGAATTTTTAAGTAAATCTTATAAATCTATTTTAAATGCGAGGTGACACAATAAAAAATACAAAATCAATTATATGAAACCTTCTTCTAAAACTGCGTTTGTGCCACAGTTAGTCATTGCCCATGGTACAATGAATCTTGATTTTTATAAAAATGCATTCGGGGCCATCGAAACGAAACATTTGACCAATGAAGACGCAAGCATACATGTTTCTGAGATGTTTATTGATGGAGCCATGTTCCATTTTCATGAAGAAGCTTATGATGGTAAAACTTTTAGCCCGGAAAAATATAACGGCGTAACTACCATAATCGGCCTGATGGTGGATGATGTTGATTCAGTGATGGCAAGGGCCATAGCCGCAGGTGCCAGGGAAACCTCTCCGGCACAAAGCTATGATTATGGTTATCGCCAGGGGGAAATAATGGATCCTTTCGGGTATCGCTGGCTTATCGAAATGGTGATATAATTTAATAATACTTACAATTGGCTATTGCTACACATTACTAAATTCTCTTTTCGATGATGTTTCTCTTTGAAGAGCTTCAATATGATCTCCTAACTCTTTTTCTTTATTAAGCTTATGTATTTCCAGGTGAGTTTCTGAATCTATCACGTTTTCCTGCACGTCATTTCTTATTAATAATTCTTTCTCATTCAGGTATTCATCGTAAGGGCCTTTGCTGGTCAAGCCCTTCCAGGTAACAGGTAAAATATCAACCAATATAAAAAAGATTACCAGGAACCATGTGGTGATCCTGATGATACTATTATCTGCAGTAAGCCTGCTTAACGCTTTTTCCCTTTCAAGATAATCGTGGCTAAATGTAAGGCGGTTTATTTTTGAAGCCCTCGCAGAATCGAGTTTCACTATTGCAATGTCATTTTCAATTTTTTTTGCTTCGTTCGATTTTTTTGCCTGTCCGAGATCATAATACAACCTGCTGAGGTAGGCGGTATCATATTTGAAAGTTGGCCCTTCGCCAGACTTACCAGTTGTTCTATCGTCGGCTCTTACCACTCCCTTTATTTCATCATGAAGAATGCTTTCCTGCGTGTGGATCGTGTCAGAGAGAGCAATTAAATTTCTTCCTAAGGTATCATTTTCTAATTGCAAATTTTTCTTCTGCAATTGATAAACATTTTCAATGCTGTCCACTTTTGCATGAGCCACCTCATTCATATTTACTTCAATGCTTTCGTGGAAGTAAAGTAATATTAAAGGATGTGCCACAGCAATACCCACAAATGCGGAGAAAACAAGGCGTGACAGAAAGGTAAGCGAGGTAACATCTTTTAATACATTGCCTTTTTTACGAAAAGAAGAAATAATAAACCTATCGAAAATAAAGACGATACCTGCCCATACAAGGCCGGCAAGTATATATAAATATGGGCTTGCGACAAATGTTGAGATTGCATAAGTCATCGAAAAGAGTCCCAGCGTGGCCGGAACCAAAACGAGGGCGCCAAAGCCTGCATGTTTAATGTGTTCTGAACGTGGGCATTTTGCCAGGATTTCTTCATCTGATCCTGCGCAGGCAATTAAAAAACGATAAATCTTTGATTTCAAAACGAATGATTTTTGTGATTAAAATCTTTTACATACTATTTATATTCCAGGATTTTTTGAGATCAGTCTTGGATGTAGAAGTATGCTTATCGTTTCGGTTGAAGTTGAAGAATGAAATCAAATGTAATAAGAAAGAGTCGCGCTGTCAATACCATTAACAGAACTTTTGTATTTTATATATTAATAAAAAGATGGTGTTACCAACAATAGATTTAAACTTCTATTCTCTTGAAAGGTGCTTTTAACTATGCATTATTATACACTTTTAAAATCGGTTCCCGCAATGCAGCAGCTTCGTTGCTGCAATGCCAGCAAATGACGTCAGCAATAGCTTCCGGTTTTACCCAGTTATCAAAGTTGGCATCTGGCATGGATTTCCGGTTGGGGAGCGTATCAATAGTGCTTGGCACAACCACGCTGATTACTACATTTTTTCCTTTAGCCTCATCGTTCATTAATTGAGCCAAATGAAATATAAGAGATTTCGCGAGGCTGTATGCAACCATTCCTTTTCCATTCTTTGCATCTAAGCCAGGCTTTGAACCGATTATAAAAATCCTTCCGTTGTTTTGCTTCATCATTTGAACAAATACCGGGCGGGCTACATTATAAGCAGTTTCAAAATTTAATTTGTATTGTTTGTTTATATCCGCTGTTTTTGTTTCGGCAATTTTACCCATTGCGAAGCCACCAACGGTTAACACAGCGGCATCAATACTTTCATGCTTCTTCAAGACTGTATCAATGAAGTTCTGCGAATCATCTTCATCTGCAAGGTCAACAACTATTTTCTCAAATTTATCCGGGGGAAAATTCATGGCGATAGTATCATTGGGTATTACCGTGCCAATCACGAAATATCCCTCAGCTATAAATTTTTTTACAACTGCTTGCCCCATGTTTCCTGAGGCACCTGTTATGATCGCTGTTTTCATTATTGATTGATTTATTTTTTTCTAAAGATAATATTCACTTTATGCATTATAACATGGCACAGTATTTTATTTGGATATTAATACAAAGATATTTTTATGAAAAAGAAACTCATCATCTTAGCCGCATCCTTTTTTATTCTCTCAATAAGTTATGCCCAGGTAAGCGATAGTGTTCGCACGAAGAATGATAAACCTGCAACCCCTCAGTCTTTAAGAACACCGAACAATGCACCCAGAACGCATGTACATACTATTAGTAAGAATGTGCCGCCACAGCAAAGCATTAATCACGGCGCTACAGAAAGTAATAACCCGGATAACCTTGGTAAGAAAAAAATGATCGCTCCTAATGCTACTTATGGGAAAAAAGTTCCGGTTACACCCATTACAATAAAGCCCGGCCTTGCCAAAAAAGATACATCCATAGATAATAAAGGCGTGATGCAGAATGGACAAAGCAATGCGAGCAATCCTATTCGTAAATAAAATTCTACAAAAGGGAAATTTTAAGCAAAGTGGTAAGAATAAAAAAGACGCGATTTGAATTGCGTCTTTTTTTATAAGGTTATTTTTTAAAATAAAATCTATTGTACTCCCTGCATACCGTTTTGCATTCCTTCCTGTTCGCCTTTCATATTTTTTCTCTTAAATAAGGATACATCGAATTTTCCAAAACGCCAGTTAAAACTTAAGCGAACTTGTTGCGGATCTCTTCTGCGCTCATTATCCTGAATGGTATAAACTGTTTTGGAAAAATTAGACTCCGAGTGCACGCGATACAATCTTGTTCTGAAAATGTCATTCATGCTCAGTGAAAGTGAGGCGGTTTTATCTTTTAGAAAATCTTTTTTTATGGCGAGGTCAAAGCCGTAAACCGGGTCAGTATATCCGTTCGCATTAGCCAAATCACCGCCACCAAAAAATCTACCACCACCACCACCGCTCCTGTTAGGAGGAGTGATCGTTTTACTTGTATAGTCGCCGGTAAATTGAATAGAATAATTTTTGGGTAATGTAAACGTATTATTGAATTTTCCAAACCAGCTAACTCTCTGGTTAGTAAGAGAACTCTCAAGGTTATTTCCATTTATGGTGGAATTGTAAACATTTACATTGGTCGTTAAGCTCCACCACTTCGCAAGCTTGTTGGAAGCAGTTACTTCAAGGCCGTAAGCATTGGAACTGTTTGCATTTGCAAATGAGGTAATAAAAATAGAATCCATTTTTGAAGGGTTAGGATTTCTATCCCGGTACTGGTAACGTGCGATAAGGTTATTGGTATTTCTATAATAAATTGTCGCAATTATGTTGTTACCGTTTTTGAAATTGATGTCATACGACAGTTCCATTAAATTGGTAAACTCAGGTACAAGGCTGGGATTTCCACGGCTTATATTCAACGAATCGCTATAATCATAATATGGAATAAGCTGGAAGAAATTTGGCCTGTTTATTTTCCTTGAATAATTTAATTGCAGGTCCTGCTTGTCATTCAATTTTTGCGTAAGAAATACGCTTGGGAAAAAGCTAAAAGGATATGAATTTTCAAAAGTTTGGTTTGAATCAACGAGCTCGCCTTTGTACCTGGAACTTTCTATGCGGCCGCCAATTTGATAAGTGAAATTGTTTAACTTCTGCGAAAATGTTGTATAAGCGGCATACACCTGGTCTTTGAAATTGTAGTTACTGTTGAGGCCTGCAATCGTTTCGTATTTGCTTGTGTAGGGATTATAGAAAAAGTTTTTATTATCACTGTCATAATTCCTGATCGATGCCCGCAGTCCCATTTCCAGCTTTAACTTGTCTGATATAGGATTAGAATAATCCGTTTGAGCAGTAAAGGTTTTTGTATTGCCTGCACCGGTAATTTTCTGCAAGGAAACGGGCGTTTTTGGTGTATTGTCAGGATTAAAATATTGCGTAGAAAATTCACTGTTATTAGTATTCTTGCTATAAAAATAATTTGCATCTGCCGTAATGTTCTTATTAGGTTTTGTAAAATTATGCTTATAGCTAATGGTGCCACCGGTATTATTAAAGGTAAAATTCCCGTTTGTATTCCTGAAGCCATCTTCAGTAGTCATATAAGAAACATAGTTGGTATCCCTCATAATATCTAACGCATCAATGCTACTAAATTTACCGCCCACCAGTACACCTGATAAACTAATTGTGTTCCTGTTATCAGGAAAGTAGTCAAAGCCAGCCCTGCCAAATGCGAAATGCCCAAAGTTCGCTGGTTTATCAGTTTGAGAAAGCGTGGCGGTAACACCATTGATGTGATCAACACGCGTGGTACTATTTGTGCTTATTGACTTGCGCTGATTATACATTGTATTTGCGAAAAAATTTATTTTGCCTTGCTTGATATTCACATCGGCGCCTATGCCAAACTTAAGACGCGAGTCAACATTTGCTCTTAAATTTCCATTGTAACCTGCCTTCCTGTTTTTCTTGAGCACAATATTTAATATACCTGATCCACCACCTGACGCATCAAATTTTGCTGAGGGGTTTGTAATGATTTCAACGCTCTCGATTTCATCGGCCGGTATTTGTTCCAGCGTTAATGTAGTAGGGCGGCCATCAATAAATATTTGCGGAGATGCATTCCGAAGTGTCACATTTCCATCAATATCAACATTTACTGAAGGCACATTTTTCATAACATCTACGGCCGTACCGCCGATGCTCGTTAGGCTCTTGTCCACATTAAAAACCTTCCGGTCAATGTTCATCTGGAGCAGGCTTTTATTAGCTGTTACCACTACGCCCTCTAATTGTTTCGCATCGGCTACCATTTTTATATTGCCAAGGTCTTTGTCAACTGCATTCAGCATCTGGCTCATATCGCCGCCACTCATTTTTAAATTAAACGCTGCTTTTTCATTATAAGGTTTGTAGCCAACCGCCGTTATCAGCAATTGATAATTGGCAATGATGGGCAATTTGTCAATACTAAATTCTCCCTTCTTGTCGGTCAGTAATGCCGCTATCACATAGTCACGGCGTTTTTTGGTAGCAGTATCCATTTTATTTTGCGTAAGCTGAATAGACACAGCTTCCATTGGCTTGCCGCTTGCCTCATCTACTACTTTTCCATAAAAATGCCCCATGTTCATGCTTTGTCCGCCGCGGCTTCCACCTGCCGGAAATTGAGCAAACATAGGAGCGGTAATAAATAGGGCTATAATTGCGAGGTAAATATTCTTCATTATTAATTCTATTTTAAATTATTTGGTTGTTTTTAGCGATTAAATTCAATAAATAATTCCCTGTTGATTTATAAAAAAGTGCAAATCTGGGCTTTAAATTTTGAATTTTCGTTTTGATTATAGATGAACGGTAAAACTCTTAGACGATAATTTTTTGAAAAACCCTTTACGTATAAAAAGATTTTCCAGGTCGCCAAAATAGGGTGAGTGAGTGTTTTTTCCATCTTATTAAAATCAGCGTACTTCTTTTCATGCAGAACCTTTTGTCATAGCACTTAACAGTGTTCCTGGCAAAATGGTTTGTATTTAGAATAATTTTTTAATTAATTTTGTTGCCGTTTAAAACGGTGGTTGTAGCTCAGTTGGTTAGAGCATCAGATTGTGATTCTGAGGGTCGCGGGTTCGACCCCCGTCATCCACCCGGTATTAAAAATCCTGCATTGCGCAGGATTTTTTTTGCGATATGGCTTCTTTTCTTAAATCCAGATTATCAATCAATTCCCTGCAAAATCATTTGCAAAGAGTTGTGCGTAGTAGCCAGGTCAAATATCTTCCCTGTCTCTCTTATCATTTTTTATCTTTGCACTCCTTATAATCATAAATATACCATTATGCCATCATTTGACCTGGTAAGCAAAGTTGATCTGCAAACGCTCGACAACGCGGTAAACACAGTAGAAAAGGAGATTAAAAATCGTTTTGACTTTAAAGGAAGTCACGTAGTAATTGATCTTAATAAAAAAGAATTCAAACTAAACCTGGAGGCTGAAAGTGAAATGAAGCTGAACCAGGTAATCGACGTCCTTATAAGCCGGAGCATGAAGCAGGGCCTGGCCGGGGAAATATATGATCTGAAAAAAGAACCGTTTCAAAGTGGCAAGGTTGTAAAAAAAGAAGTTCCCGTGCGCAATGGCATTAGCCAGGAAGATGCAAAGAAAATAGTGAAACTTATAAAGGACGCAGGCTACAAAGTGCAGGCAGCCATCATGGATGATATTATAAGAGTGACCGCAAAAAAGATAGATGACTTGCAGGCGGTAATACAAGCATCGAAGGGCTGGGATCTTGGGCTGGCTCTGCAATACGTAAATATGAAAAACTAACCATTTTTTCGTTTTGCCCGTTTACATAAAAACCTTAGCTTTGCACACTCAAAAAAAGCATGGCAAAATCCATGCGATAAAAATGTAAAGATTATGAAAAAAGATATTCATCCTTCAAATTACAGGTTCGTAGTTTTTCGGGATATGAGTAATGGCACCATGTTCTTAAGTCGCTCAACCGCCGCTTCAAGAGAAACTGTAGAGTGGGAAGATGGGAAAGAATACCCGGTGATAAAGCTGGAGATTTCTAATACATCACATCCATTCTATACTGGTAAGAATGTGTTGGTCGATACTGCAGGCCGTATTGATAAATTCAAAAGGCGTTACGAAAAAAGAGATAAATAATTATTTTAATTCTTTGAATTTCCCCCATTATCTGGGGGATTTTTTTTATATGCCATTTCATAAATAAGTAGTTTAGCGAATGAATATTTTGCTCGATGACGTTCCTTATAATGATCAACTATATCCTTTCGCGGCTACAAGATCAATGGTACATATACGTGTAGGTATCCTTACTATTCTTGAAAAATGGCAATTTGTGTTTCCCGGGAAAATATCCCTGAGTTCTGAACAATTTACGGATACAGCTGATGCAGAAGTAATTAAAATTCCGGCTAACATTATTCCTTCCTTTATTTATTTACAGCGGTTAAAAGAAAATATTGATAACGCAAAGAACCCAGAGGATTGCAGGACTTTATTATATCCCTGGCAAATATTTGAATGCAATGATTGGGCAATAAGGGAAGATTTTAAACTTATAACGGAAAACAGGAACTCAAATAAGATCAGCGATGATAACCACACCATTTGTCCTGAAAATATATTTGTGGAGCCCGGAGCCCAAATAAATTACTCAATCATCAATGCTAATGATGGCCCTGTGTATATCGGTAAAAATGCCGAAATATTGGAAGGCTGTCTTATACGCGGGCCGTTTGTGCTCGGTGAAGGCAGCAGGCTTAAGATGGGTACAAAAATATATGGCGCTACCACGCTTGGCCCGCACTGCCTTGGCGGCGGAGAAATAAAAAATTCAGTAATGATGGGCTATAGCAATAAAGCCCACGATGGTTATCTTGGTGACTCAGTGATAGGAGAGTGGTGCAACCTTGGCGCCGGCACAAGTAATTCGAATTTAAAAAATACAGCAGGCATCGTTAAGGTATGGGACAAAAGTAAAAACGCTTTTGCAGAAGCAGGCCCCAAATGTGGTTTGCTTATGGGCGACTACAGCAGAAGTGCTATCAATACTTCATTTAATACGGGCTCCGTGGTTGGCGTATGTTGTAATATTTTTGGAAATTCTTTTCCTTCAAAATATATTGAGGACTTTAGCTGGGGAAATGAAACCTATCTTTTTGAAAAAGCCATTCGCGATATTAGCAATTGGAAAAAATTAAAAGGCAAAGAAATTACACAAACCGAAATTGATTCTTTGAAAATTCTTTACGAACTAAAACACAAATAATGAGAAAGCAAATTGCTGCGGCAAACTGGAAAATGAACTTAACCTTAAAGCAGGCAAATGAATTGCTTGACGAACTTATAAATCAAAATATCTCCCTTGATTCGGAGCATGAAGCGGTTATAGCAGTGCCTTATCCTTACCTTTTATTGGCAAAAGAAAAACTAAAAGATCAACGCGGATTTTTTGTTGCTGCGCAAAATTGTTATATGCAGGCAGCCGGTGCATACACAGGAGAAGTAAGCGCAAATATGCTGGCTTCTATGGAGATTGATTATGTAATAATCGGGCATAGTGAACGTCGTGAGATATTTAACGAGGATAATAAAATGCTTGCAGAGAAAGTTGATATATGTCTTTTAAACGGTTTAAAACCAATATTTTGTTGCGGTGAGCCATTAAGCATAAGGGATAAGGAAACGCAAAACGAATATGTAGAAACACAGTTACGCGAAAGCCTTTTCCATTTAACGACTTCGGCTCTTGAGAATTTCGTTATTGCATACGAACCAATATGGGCGATAGGCACAGGAAGAACTGCAAGCGCCGAGCAGGCACAGGAAATGCATGCACATATAAGAAAAGTTTTTAGTGAAAAATATGGCCAGGAACTCGCTGACTCTATTTCGATTTTATATGGCGGAAGTGTAAAGGCAAACAACGCTAAAGAAATTTTTGGTCAGCCCGATGTTGATGGCGGCCTTGTGGGTGGCGCTTCCCTTGTCGCAAAAGATTTCGGTGAAATTATCCGCGGTTTGAAATAGCCTGGTACCGAAAGATTTTTTATATACCTGTGGATGAATTCGTTTCCTCTTCTCCAACCGGCTTAGCAACGTTCAATGTAGCGGGAACAAAACTGTTTATCTTTTCCAGGTAGATTATTGTTTTATCTCCGCTTGACGCACGCTGATACATAGGCTCAAACTTTGCACCATATTGAATTTCTTTGAAAACATACGAAGTTCTGGCGACAACAATGTTTGAAAACATGTCATCAAAGGCTTTTATATTTAGCAATATTTCGCCGTTCATATTTTGAAAGTCAGCCTGCTTAAGATTATGTAAAGGACTCTTTTCGTTAATTGGATGCACAATCGTCCAGTTAAGTGCAAGCGTATTTACGGTACTGAATTCCAGATCGAGCTGATAAAACCGGTTTACATTTATCCCATTTTCTTCTATAATAAGGCCGAGGGTTACATTTGCCGCAGCATCTACAAGGTTTGTATTTTTAAAAGGCGCAACTCTCATCATCAGTGCATTAATATCTTTATAAGGCGCTATTATAGCGTTGTGACTGAAACGGAGATAGGCTACGGGTTTCGCAAATCTTCCATATAAAAGACCTGTAGCAAGCGCGAAGCTCAGGAGACCTAACAGTGCTTCAAAGGCTGCGATGGTACTTGATAAAAAGCCGATGGGGCTTATGCGTCCATAGCCAACAGTAGTAAAAGTTTGCGTGCTAAAGAAAAATGCTTCCGCAAAATTGGTAAGGTTTGACGGCGATGGAATTTCTCCAAGGGAATCAACTCCTATTAAAAAATATATAGCCGCAAACAAAAGGTTGATAAATACATAAAATAATACGATGACCGAGAAAAATTTCCACCGTGGCATTAAAAGCATAGTATGATACCAGCTTATTTTCTCCAACAGCCCTAAACCACTTTTTTCTATATTCGCCCTGCCATTTTTATTTAAAAAGCGCCCGCCGTAATTTGAGGGATTTGCGCCGAACCCAGTATTAATTTCCGACCGGGCTTTTGAATTTATTTTTCTTAATAATGACATACTTCTTTACTAATTATTTTTCGTCATCCATTTTGATAGGTCACGGTTAATCAATTTACCAAGCTTTTTTATATCATCTGAAAAAGAAATTTTTAATTCATTATTTAATTTCTCATCCATTTTTTTTCTTTTTGTTTCAAGAGTAGTTGTTTTAAATAATAATACCATTAATTCATGCCTCAGTTTTTTCACCGGCAATACTATCCGTATAACTTTTTTAAGCCTCGCAGAGGGATATTTTAACAAACGATGAAGTTTTAAAAACCTGATTTTTTTATTTGGGTTAATCAGCTCAAACTTAATGCTACTATCTTCTTTAAGCCCAAGGAATGCTATTGTTTCATTCACGGCTTTCGCTGTATTTTCTTTAAACTCTTCATATAAAATTATGCGTACATTTTCCTTTCCAAATATAGTAAGATACCTTTTTACCTGCTCCGCAAACATAGCAGTATCCCGGTAAAGCGGGAGTTCCAAATAATCTAATGAATCCGGTAACTTATTTCCTTTTCTTCTTTCAGTATCCAGGGAGATAGCCTTTTCGAAATCCTTTACATCCTCATTGGCATTAAAAAGATGCTGGCTGTGTAATGAATGCAGCATCTCCACCGGGTCTCTCAGCATGATAATGATTTTTGAATCGGGGGAGAATTCCTTTAATTCTTTTGCTGCATTTTTTGAAAACAAATACCAAACAGAGGCCTCGCCAATTAACTTTTCATCTCCTGCATTTTGAAATTTATTCAAATATTCATCTTGAGTTATTCGTTCTTTCATCCTCAGGTCGGAGCCAAAATAATGCAACTCTTTTTCAGCCATAAAAATATCAGGGTGTTGCGCTAAATAATTATTCATTGCAGTAGTTCCGCACTTGGGAGCGCCAACGATAAAAAAACCAGGTCGTTTCAATTTTTAATTAATTTATAAAAAGCCGAAGGCCGTTGGGCGAATATTTAGTTTTGTTCTTACAAAAAAATAAGTCATCACGTTCCATACAACCAGGCTTGCAGTTGCAGCTATTGCGGCACCGGTAATTCCATATATTGGCGTCAGCAAAAGATTCAGCACCAAATTTATTGTTATTCCTGCTGCCAGGCTATAAATAGAGAATCGCTGATTGCCGGTCATCAACAGCAACAAGCCAACCGAACCGCTAATTACGTTTACGAGTTGACCGATACATAAGATAATTAGCGCCTGCTGCCCCAATAAAAAGTTGTCACCGAAGAGCAAGAGAATTTCTCTTCTGAAAAAAAGTATTCCAACAGTCAAAAGTGAACCAATAGCAAGCGTAACGCGGGCACATCGCGTTACGAGCTGCTGCAATCTTTCTGTATCTCCATTTGCATATAGCTTTGCGATAACTGGTGACAGCACAAAATTTACAATCACCAATGAAAAGCTTATCACTTCACTTATCCGGAGCGTAATATTGAAGACACCAATATTTTTTTCGTTTTGAAATAAGCCTAATAAAAAAATACTTATGCGGGAGTTGCAATTGTAAAGTACGTCTGCAATAAAAAAAGTAGCAGAAGCCGTGATCCAATCTTTAAAATGATAGACAGGTATTATTTTTTTTAACCTGCCGCCTAAAGTTTTTCCGCAGACTATTAGGGCGATCAACATAGTTACTGCAATTGATGAAACGTTTATCCATAGAATTTTTTCAAGGCTCACGGATTTTTGCAGGAAATAAAAGAGCAGTACAAGTATTATTAAAATTAACGGGCGGAAAATTTTTTCACCAAGCTGGCTCCATACTATTTTTCTCATACCTTGTAACACAACCTGCGTAAGTGCTGTAGCAGCAAGCATGAACAATGAAATGAAAGCAAACGCAAACCAGTTAATTTTTCCGACGACACCTGCGGCTTTTGAAAAATTTGATATTACGTTAAAAAGGAGAGCTACAGCTATTGAGCTTATAAGTATGACGCGAAATGCGAAAAAGAGCAAGCCTTTAAATTCTGGATATTTTTTTGCGTCCACATAAATGGCTGTCTTTTTTACCAATAAAGTATCGAAGCCCAATACACAAAAACTTACCAGCAAATAAACCAGGTTAAAAAGATATACATAGGAGCCGTAGTTATTTACCCCGGCAGCTTTTACCAAAATATAGTTTGAGAAAAAAACAAGCGCAATGCCGAAACAATGCATAAAAAAAAGGAATGTTGAGTTCCTGGCAATATAATTATTGAAATATTTTTGGTAATAAACTGTTCCAAAAATCGCCGATAGTATTTTTTCAAAAAGGGAAATCACAGGAAGTAATATTAAGGAAAATATTTGTTTTAGT
>JBDTSD010000117.1:0-14062 GCA_039931355.1 Ginsengibacter sp. | reverse complement strand
TAATAAAAGAAAGCAATGGCTTTCACAGTAAGGTAAAAGAATTTGAACAAAGAGAACCAGGTGAAGAAGTGGTCGAAAACGAATTTCTGGATAAACAATCGGAAGTTTTTAGTATGTGATAAACGAATAAATTGAAAAAAATATATCCATTAGTAGCGCTGATTATTCTAAGTAATTTCATTAACTGCAGGAGTAGAGTGAAAATAAATTCAAAGAGTCATAACGATACAATTAATATCAAAAATAACAGCTGGCGAATATTAGGAGACGAGAATATAAAATTTAAATACCCGGTAAGTTGGTATGTCAGATCAAATCAAAGTCATGGTACTACTTGGTATCGATTAACAGATGATCCGGATACTACAACAGTTTTCTTCCCTGTTGAAATATGGGAATTTTCGCCTGGTAAGGCTTCTTATAAAGATTTTTTAGGCGGTGCGACTTACGAATATTTTATTCATGAAACAGACGGGAAGAATGGAAGTTTACTTTCAACAGAACCTTCTAAGTTTAAAAACTTTCAAGCTAATAGATTTGAGTATAACAAGAATGGGGCTTCGGTAGAAATAATTACTGTTAACGCAATAAGTAAATACTATATGTTAGTCAATTATAAGAATGACTCAACTGCAGAAATCGGGGCAAATATTTTTAATTCAATTATAATTTCAAATTAAAAAATAACAATTGTGGAAACCTAATTGTCGAAAGAAATCCTAATTTTTTGCGTGTGATAATAGAATTAATAAAATAAAATAAAATTAAAAAAATGGCAAAATTAAATTTTGGTGGCACCGAAGAAAACGTTGTTACCCGGGAAGAATTCCCATTAGCAAAAGCGCAGGAAGTTCTTAAAGATGAAGTGGTAGCGGTTATTGGCTATGGAGTGCAAGGCCCAGGACAGGCGCTTAATCAAAAAGAAAACGGTATCAATGTAATTGTTGGCCAACGTAAGAATTCCAAAAGTTGGGATAAAGCAGTACGCGATGGTTTTGTAGAAGGCAAGACATTGTTTGAGATTGAGGAAGCTTTGGAAAAAGGAACCATCATTTGTTATTTACTAAGTGATGCTGCGCAAATTGCGATGTGGCCAACAGTGAAAAAACATTTAACTCCCGGCAAGGCTTTATATTTTTCTCATGGTTTCGGTATTACTTATCTTGATCAAACCGGAATTATTCCTCCGAAAGATGTAGATGTTTTTTTAGTAGCTCCGAAAGGTTCCGGTACTTCTTTACGCAGAATGTTTTTACAAGGCCGTGGTTTGAATAGCAGCTATGCAATCTTCCAGGATGCAACAGGGAAAGCTTTTGAGAGAGTTGTTAGTTTAGGCATTGCCATTGGTTCAGGATATTTATTTGAAACAAATTTTAAGAAGGAAGTATACAGCGATCTTACCGGCGAAAGAGGAACATTGATGGGAGCTATACAAGGAATATTCGCCGCTCAGTTTGAAGTATTGAGGAAAAACGGTCATTCACCTTCTGAGGCATTCAATGAAACAGTGGAGGAACTTACGCAATCACTGATGCCACTGGTTGCTGAAAATGGCATGGATTGGATGTACGCAAACTGCTCTACTACAGCCCAACGCGGGGCATTGGATTGGTGGAAAAGATTTCGTGATGCTACGCTGCCCGTGTTCAATGAATTATATGATAGCGTTGCTGCCGGAAAAGAAGCTGCAAAGTCTATAGAAAGCAACAGCAAAGCAGACTACCGCGAGAAGCTGGAAGTAGAATTAAAAGAATTGCATGACAGCGAACTCTGGCAGGCAGGCAAGACCGTTAGAAGCCTTCGCCCGGAAAATCAAACTGCGTCAGGAAATTGAAAGAAATAAAAAAAGGACGTAAACAATATTAATTTAATAAGCCAATGACTGAAGCAATTTCCAATACTGAAAAAATTACAGAGCCTTATTTTAAAAAATGGGGACTTGATTTTTTATCAGCCGCTGAGCGACTGAAAAAAATTGTGAACCGTACACCGCTTATGTACAATCACAATCTTTCAAGGAAATACGGATGTAATGTTTTCTTGAAAAGAGAAGACCTCCAGGTAGTTCGTTCTTATAAGTTGCGTGGTGCCTACAATATGATGAGCAACCTGACCCCCGAGCAATTAAAACGTGGTGTAGTGTGCGCCAGCGCCGGCAATCATGCGCAGGGCTTTGCTTATTCATGTAAACAGCTTGCTTGCAAAGGCGTTGTGTTTATGCCGGTGATAACTCCTAATCAAAAAGTAAACCAGACAAAAATGTTTGGTGAAGATTTTATAGAAATAGTCTTAACAGGCGATACTTATGAAGATTGTTCTGCCGCTGCAAAAAAATATACGCAAGAAAACGGAATGGTATTTATTCCTCCATTTGATGACCTCAAAATTATAGAGGGGCAGGGTACAGTGGGTGTTGAAATATTGGATGAGCTTGCAAAAGTGGATTACTTATTTATACCAGTGGGCGGTGGTGGATTGTGCTCGGGCGTCGGAGCTTATTTTAAATCACTCTCACCGAATACTAGGTTAATAGGCGCAGAGCCAGAAGGCGCTCCTTCAATGTATCGCGCCCTGGAAGCCGGCAAGCCTGTAACCCTTGAAGATATTGAGCAATTTGTAGATGGCGCTTCCGTAAAGCGTGTAGGTGATATCACCTTTTCCATTTGTAAAGAAGTACTGGATGATATGCGCCTGATACCAGAAGGAAAAGTATGCACTACCATATTAAAGCTGTATAATGAAGATGCAATAGTCGCTGAACCTGCCGGTGCATTGGCTATAGCGGCGCTTGACAACTATGCCGCAGAATTGAAAGACAAAAATGTGGTGTGTATTGTAAGCGGTGGTAATAACGATATTGACAGGATGCAGGAGATAAAAGAACGTTCGTTGCAGTATGAAGGATTGAAGCATTATTTCCTTATCCGTTTTGCTCAACGTCCCGGAGCACTAAAAGAATTTGTGAATGATGTATTAGGCCCAACCGATGATATTGCCCGGTTTGAATACATAAGAAAACATAATAAAGAAGCGGGTCCGGCCTTGGTTGGGATTGAATTAAGATCAAAGGAAGATTATGAAAGGCTAATGCATAACCTGAATATTTTTAATGTGAACTTTACAGAATTGAAGAGCGATGATGATGCGTTTGGGTATTTGGTGTAAAATAATTTTCTTGATTACATATTTATGAATGTCACCATCAGGCAGGTTTCCAGGCAGGATTTCCCTACAATACTTTCTTTAATAAAAGAATTCTCCATCTTCCAAAAAACGCCTGAAAAAGTCACGATAACTTTGGAGCAAATGCTAAGGGATGAAAATATTTTCAAGTGCCTTGTTGCTGAAGATGATGATAAAGAAATTACTGGTTTTGCTACCTTCTTTTTTACTTATTATTCCTGGTCAGGTAAAGGTTTGTACCTTGATGATCTGTATGTGAAAGAAGCCTGCAGGCAACAGGCAATTGGTAAAAAACTCTTAGACAAAATCATTGAAATTGCGAAAGAAGAAAATTGTAAAAGAGTACGCTGGTTAGTATCTAACTGGAATAAAAATGCAATTGATTTTTATAAAAAAATGGGTGCAGTAATTGATGTAACAGATATTAATTGTGATCTCCTGCTAAGTTGATATTCAGAATTTCAAATCGTCTTTAAGAACATATAAAAATTTTCTTGTGAAAAAAGTATTGTTCATCAGCCTTGTATCATTGCTTATTTTCAGTTGTCACCAGCCTTCACAAAATGAGCATTCGCTCCAAATGCAAATCGAGAGTTTGAAAACGAAATTGGCTGACACTTATAAGCCGGGCTTTGGGGAATTCATGACTAGTATCCAGGCACATCATGCTAAACTTTGGTTTGCAGGCCAAAATCAAAATTGGCAGCTTTGCGATTTTGAGATACATGAAATTATGGAGAATATAGAGGGTATAAAATTATACGAAACTGAAAGAAAAGAATCTAAGTTAATAGATATGATAGACCCAGCAATAGATTCAATTAACCAGGCTATTCAAAAGAAAGATCCAACATTTTTTAAAAGCAGTTATGTCTTACTCACAAATACCTGCAACAATTGCCACAAGGCAGTGCAGTTTGAATTTAATGTAGTAAAAATCCCTGATACGCAATCTTTCAGTAACCAGGATTTCAGCCCGGTTAAGAGTAATTAACTTTTGCCATCGCACGAGCCTAAGTTTTATCTTTCTTTAAAAATCTCAATTAGCTTGTCTACATGGTTACGGCTAAGCCTAACCGTTATATAATGTATTAACGCGTCCATTTATGAGCTGAATTTCCAAGGGTTAAAAATTGCAGCCACCTTTCATGAATATTTAAGAAATTAACGCATCTTTCAGTAATTTGTATGCATGTCCTTAAAACCAAACCCAGGATATATTCTCCTTCAAATTATTTAAAAATGAATCGTAAACATTTTATCCGGACCTCCGGGCTTTCTTTGGCATCAATCCTTTTTAGTGAAAGCATTTTTGCCGGCAAAGGGAAAAAAAATCTTATAAAATATCCGGATGAAGTGGTCGCCATTCTCAATAATAAATTGGTGCCTCTAAAAAGCGAGGGAAAATCTTCATGGAGATATAATGACTTGATTGTTTATTTAAATTATGGCGATGATAAAATTGCCATTCAGTTGCAGGCGCCACAATCCAGCGTTAGTGGCGTTACACTCCGGTGGAAGAAAAATTTAAAAATGAATTCAGTAATACTGAATGATCATTGGGAACGTACCTATGGTGATATATCATGGCATCAGCCTTTAGGAACAGAAATATTGCCATGGTATTTTATGGAACATAATCATAGCTACACAAACGGGTTTGGTGTAAAAACGGCTGCATCTTCTTTTTGCTCATGGCAAGTTACCGGTGATCATGTGAGCCTTCATCTGAACACAACATCAGGGGGAAGCGGGGTCCAATTAGTTGAAAGAAAATTAAACGCTGCGGAAATTGTTTGTGTACAAAGCAAACATGGTGAATCACCTTTTGAAACTGCCCGCAGGTTTATGGAAATAATGTGCAGCACACCCTGCTTGCCCAAGCAACCGGTATATGGTATAAACGATTGGTATTTTACTTATGGGAATAATTCTGAGAAACTTATAACAGAACACACTGAACTTATGGCACCAATGGCAGAGGGACTTGAAAACCGTCCATTTTCTGTAATTGATTCGGGCTGGTTTATTGGCCCTCCGTCTGCACCAAATGATTGCTGCTGGGGAGATCGTATGGATATTCCGAATGCCAGGTTTGGAGACATGCATAGGATGGCTGATAAAATAAAAAAGATCGGTATGCGACCCGGCATATGGACGCGGCCTTTGTGTGGCAGTTATAAAGATTCCCAATCCGTTTCACTTCCATTAATCAAAGGCAGGGAGGATAAAGAAAGGAGGGTGTTGGACCCAACTATACAGGAAAACCTGGAACGTATAAAAAGTTATTTCAAATTGTATAAGGAATGGGGATACGACCTGGTAAAATTTGACTATACTACTTATGACATTATGGGCAAGTGGGGATTCGAAATGATAAATGATGCTTCCCTCACCAGCCCGGGCTGGAAGATGTATGACAACTCTAAAACCAATGCGGAAATCATTCTCAATCTTTATAAAACAATACGTGAGGCTGCCGGTGAAACTTACATTATCAGTTGCAATACCATCAGCCATTTATCGGCAGGTATTTTTGAGTTGAATAGAATCGGTGATGATACGTCTGGCAATGAATGGGAGAGAACACGTAAAATGGGGGTAAATACTTTGGCGTTCCGGGGTGTGCAAAATGGGATCTTTTATGCCGCTGATGCGGATTGCGTAGGGCTTACTAATAAAATTCCCTGGGCTAAAAACAAGCAATGGATGGATTTGGTTGCCAATAGTGGAACGCCTTTGTTTATATCAGCACAGCCCGATGCCACACGCAGCGAACAAAAACATGTAATCAAAGAATCTTTCCAGGCAGCTTCTCAAAATTTACCTTTGGCCGAGCCACTTGATTGGATGAATAATAAGGTACCTGAAAAATGGAAGTTGAATGGGAAAATAATTTCTTTTGACTGGGGTTGAATAAAATGCTGTTGACCTGGGGATGTGAATGATAATTTGTCAATTTATTACATGCTATTTATATCGATGCTGATGAAAGTGATAATTCATTAGATATGCAAAAGGGCGTGAGAAATAAGGTATAAAACAAACTGTAGTAATAATTTCTTTTGGCCATAGCATTTGGCTACTGTCAGTTGTGAGCACTTATTCAGACTCTTATATAAATTTTCTTTTTATTCATCCAATAACCTACGCTCCAGCAAAGCAGCATATAGGTTATAGCAAAAAGTAAAGAGCCAAAGTAAGCTCCTGTATAAATAAATATATTGTGGTAAAGCCAGCTAAAGAGGCTATATCGGGGAGTTACCGGAATCATGTAAAGCACTGTAACCAACAACTCACTCAACAAGTAAATGGTCAAAGGGTTTTTCCCAAAAATTTGGAAGAAATTTGTCCAGGAGACTCTTTGCGCAAATTGAGTAACATAGGTGAGTGTTGCCAGTATGATACAGTCCAACGCAACAGTATAAACCACGAAGCTGCTTGTCCAAAGTTTTTTATTTATCGGCAAGAGCAGATCCCAGAAATATCCACAGACTAACAATGCAAAACCGGCAAGCAAAAGTTTTGTCAAGCCTTCATATGTATTTCCCTTTTGTTGTATCCATTTTCCAACAACAAATCCGCCAACAACATTGCCAATCGCGGGCAATGTACTGAGCCAGCCTTCAGGGTCAAATGCTATGCCTTCGCCATGATACATGTGTGCGTCGCCCATCAGCCATTTGTCTAATTTTATTCCGGCATTACCTTGCATGCTTAATGGATCTGAAGCATCCCCGAACTGGTAAAGAATCATCCAGTAAAGAAATAACAGGGCTACGCTTATAATAACCGTTGTTCTTGTTTTTAGATAATATAGCATAAGAGAAGCTATGCCATAACATAAAGCTATTCTTTGTAAAACCCCCATGATTCTTGTTTCACTTATAGGGAAAGAAATAATGTTGTGGCTTTTATCGAGCTTGAAAAATGGAAACCAATACATGAGATAACCCAATAAAAAAATAAGCGCAGTGCGCTTTAAGATTCTCAGGACAACCTGCCCTTGCGAATGCATTTCCCATTTATGTGTGCCAAAACTCATGGCATTGCCTACCGCAAAAAGGAAAGAGGGAAAGACAAGATCAGTAGGTGTAAAGCCATGCCAGAGCGCATGATGCAACGGTGAAAAGGTTGTTTCACCATTGCCTGGTGTGTTTACAATAATCATAAAACAAATCGTCATGCCACGAAACACATCGAGTGAGAGATTACGTTGTTGCAATAGAATCTAATTTAGAAGATGATAGAATGATTATGCCAACGTTAAAATTGGATTTAAAATACAATGTACTTATTCGTTTGTTGTTTTTCAAAAAATTACTGTTGTAAAATTTTTTGGAAATATATATATCAAAAAAGCAGCCTTAGTTAAAGCTGCTCTTTTTGGTTACATTTTATAGTTATTATTTAATAAACTCTATGACTTTTCTTTCATTATTATTTTCAGCTATCAAAACATAAGTGCCATGCGCAAAATTTCCCGGAAGGGTAATTTGTCCATTTATATTTTGAAAAGTCTTTGTAAAAATTGCTTTACCATTTATATCTTTTATAGAAAGCTTAATATTACCCGTAATGCCATTTAGAAGCACATTTAAATTTCCCTTTACCGGGTTCTGTAATATGCGAACATCCCACAGGGCGCTGGCTTTTAGCTTTAATAAAATCACTTTCGAATTCTCTGTTTTTCCGTCTTTGTCTGAGACAATTATCCTGTAATAAACTTCCTGTCTTCCACTATTTACAATTCCTGCATCAGTAAATGTGTAAGTATGCCTGGAAGATGATGTGCCAGAAGCGGCAACTGTGCCTATATCCTCGAAATGCAAAGCATCAAAGCTGCGTTGAATATTGAATTGTTTAGTATTAATTTCCTGCAGGGTGTTCCATTGTAATAGTGCGTCATTACTAACTTTAGTTACAGTAAAATCAACAAGCTCAATCGGCAGAGGAGTAAAGTTTCCATTCACAACATACAGGTCGGTAAGCACAGGGTTATTGATAACATTGTCTCCATTATCTGCACCGAAAATTACTTTACCATTACAGAGGAAAAAAGGCAGCTGAGGATCTGCATCGTTTGCACCGGGGTTAATATTCGCCACTATAGAAGTTCCTGTCGGGCTTACTGTACCATCACTTTTCCATACTTCAGTTCCGGTTGCGCCATCATTGCCGGAAAAAAATAAGGCTGAAGTAGTATATACATAGAAGCCGCCAAGATTAAATCCATCACCCGTACCAGGGTTAATATCTTTTACCATAGCTGTTCCTGCGAGGCTGCCATCTGATACCCATAATTCATTGCCCGCGGCTGTTGTGCTTGCGTTTAAGAAAAATTTATTTCCCTGGAATAATGGATAAGTAATTGTACCGCTAGTAAAGTTAAAAGTGTAGGGTAAGAGTATCTGAAGAAATCCTCCGGGCGCAAATGATTTAAATACCTTGGTTCCGGTTGTAGTACCATCCGATTCCCAAAGGTCAGCAGTAGAAAAAAAGTTTGAGACTGGGAAAATAAATTTAGTGGGAAGGTTAATCGCATCAAAAAGATTAATGCCAGAATTCGCCGTTCCCGGTACAACATCGTTAAGTAAAGTAGCACTTCCCGCACTACCGTCTGTACTCCATATCTCGCCTGTGCTTATGCCATCATACGCGGTGAAATAGGCTCGGTTATTAAAAGGATGAAAAAAATTAAAGTTGAGGTCGGCGGAGCTGCCAGTACCAGGATTAATATCTTTTAGCATTGATGTACCTGCCAGTGTTCCATCAGTTCTCCAGAATTCATCACCATGTGTTCCATCATTTGCGGTAAATAAAACCACGCCATTTAATGCAAAAAAATCTTTCGGATTGGATGAATCTGCATTGGCACTACCGGTGTTTATTTCTTTTAGCATAACAGTTCCGGCAGTGGTGCCATTTGATTTCCATAATTCCACTCCTGAAGCTGCAGTACGTGCCGCAAAAAGAAGATAAGTTCCATTTGAAAATAAATTGTATTCATCTATATTGTTGCTGCTATCTGAACCAGTAACTATATCTTTTAATAGGGTAGTGGTTGTTCCATTTGTTTTCCACAGTTCACGGCCTTCTGCCAGAGTCCTTGCGCTGAAATATATAAACCCACTCAGAGTCGCAAAATCCCCAGGATCCGAACTGATTGCTCCAGCATAAATATCGCTAACAAGACCGGTTCCTCCGGCAGTTCCATCAGTCATGTACAGCTCAGAGCCAGTAGTGGGCCTGCTTCCTTTAAAAATTAGTTTACCTGAGAGTATCCCTGCCGATTCTTCAAATTTAATGTCAGGAGATATTTGAATGGTACCCCCCGGTGTAGCATCAGTTGCCCATAGCGAACTATCAATATCAGAAACTAAAATAGTTTTATTATTAGATAATGGAACTTCAACATGGAGACTGTTGTTGTTATTGAGTTGCGTTACCTGCGCATCTGAGCCGGAAATAATAAACAAGGTAATTAACCAGGAAAGGAGAATTTTTTTCATGAAATTTAATTTTAAAAATTGTTAGGTATGAAAAGCCACCTGGTTAGAAATAGTTGGTAATTCTTAAAATATCCGAAGGTTATTTGGATTTCGGGACACAAGTCATATTGATGTGATGCGTCATTTTTTGTTAAGTTAAAATAATGTATTGGTATAAGAGAAGATTCTTTCCAAAATCTTTAGAAATATTTTTTTTGATTAAAATACTTAATCAAAAATGGTACGCAGAATGTTACGATGTAAAAAAGAACGCTATAAGGAAACCCATTTCAGAAAGGCGACTTATAGAATGAGAGGTAAATCTTACATTCGCAAACAAACCACCAAATAAAATTTAAATAAAATGAGTGATTCAAAATTATCTACCGGGGAAATACAAACGAAGAAGGGCACATTAAAATTTGAGCTGTACGATGATGCGGCGCCGGGCACAGTTGCCAACTTCAAGAAACTCATCAACGAAGGGTTTTATAATGGATTAACCTTTCATCGTGTAATACCAGATTTTATGATACAGGGAGGTTGCCCCGATGGAACAGGGGCAGGCGGCCCAGGCTATACAATCAACTGCGAAACCAAAGGCGCCAAACAGGCCCATGACAAGGGCGTCATGTCAATGGCACACAGGGGGCCAAATACAGGCGGGTCGCAATTCTTTATTTGCCACAATCGTTCTAATACAAAGCATCTTGATGGAGTACACACTTGCTTTGGAAGGGTTATCGAAGGGCTTGAGTTACTCGATGAAATAAAGGGTGGAGACATTATGGAAAAGGTGATACTAACTTAACTTAGTACGTGCTCCCGGCCTCATAAAAAAATGGCATAGAAAATCTATGCCATTTTTTAAAGAAAATTAGAGGGGGTAATAATTAATAATTATTACATTCCAAAAAGTAAAGCAATGATAGCCATCAAACCATAGAAGCCCGTAATAATACCAATGGCTACCAGTGTGTCTGTAACTTCTGTTTTGTAAATTTTTTTCATACTTACAGTTTAAATTTAAAGAAATATTTAAATGAAGCCTTCGAAGGGAATCGGAAAACGAAAAAATTAGTAGTTTTAACGGGGAGGGATTAGGGTATTGTTTTTGTTTTCTTGCGCCACGAAATTAATAATTTATAGTTTAAAAAGCAAATATTCGGAAAATGAACGAATTGAATGGTTGACCAGGAATCGCATTGCTATTTAAATGGCTGTTCCATTTAATGAACTAATATATTTTTATAGCTAATTAATTACAGTATCTTGTAAATAAGACACCTGCAGCGATAAGATAAAAGAGTATCTTGATCTTTTTATAAAAGCACTTTAAAATTATTTATTATGAATCATGTTTCAGACATTCTTAAGAGGAAGGGCAGTAATGCAATTTCTGTTCTCCCTGATACAGCCGTTCTGGAAGCCCTAAAGGTTATGGCTGATAATAATATCGGTTCTGTTTTAGTGATGGAAAATAATAAGTACCTGGGCCTGATTACAGAAAGGGACTATTCACGTAAAGTAATTTTAAAAGGGAAAAATTCTACTGACACTGAGGTTAAGGAAATTATGACATCAGATTTGCCGCATATAAACCCTGATGATACTGTTGAACATTGCATGGAGCTAATGACAAACAGTAAAATCCGGTACCTGCCTGTTTTCGTAAACGATAAGCTCCAGGGAATAATTTCTATAACCGATGTGGTACAAGAAACGATTCTAAGACAGCAGCAAATGATCAGTCATCTCGATGATTATATTAATTCTTAAAGACTATTTCAATTCTATTTTAGAACTTAAAAATCGCAATGAATAAAATTTTTATTCTTTTCATTTTATTTGCCGTTAGCTGCAATTCTCAAAGTGATAAGCAAAACTCCTCCGGGGAAAATAATACAGACAGTGATGCAGTTACGGAAAACAATGATGCGACGGCACCTAACATTTCCGGGTGCTATGCATATAATATGAAAAAGGATTCTGCATTATTGAAACTCAATATTTCGGGTACGAACGTCACCGGTGAACTTTCGTATCATCTATATGAAAAGGATAACAATTCCGGCACTATAAATGGTTCCTTGCACGACAGCCTCATAATCGCGGACTATACCTTTCAATCTGAGGGAATGACTTCCGTAAGACAGGTTGTTTTTAAAATGAACAATGATACACTTGTAGAAGGGTACGGAGACATTATGATGAAAGGTGATACTGCACATTTTAAAGATATTTCTCTTTTAAAATTTCAAAGTGAGCGGCCGTTTTTGAAAACCAACTGCAAATAGAGTGTTTGTTGGTAATTATCCTTAGCGTATATTTTTGTTTTTAAAAAATTATTAAATAAGCACCGACAGTTTTTTTATCATCAATGAAAATAAAAAATTGCCCGCGGCGTTTATCCGAACGGAGGAGGTATATAAAATATTTTTTCGTTATTTTTTTACTCTCTGATCCTCATTACCCACAATTTTCTTAAATAACAAAAGTTAAAACCGAAGTGTAAAAATTTCAAATAACTTCGCACGCTATGAAACTAAAATCTCTCCCCTTGTTTTACTGGACTTTATCTATTTCTTTTATTTCGCTTATTACAAGTTGCAATAGCGGCATGACCGAAACCGCTTACAGCGCTACCGATTCTACCGCAAAAGTTGAAGCAGAAAAGAAAGGGATTTCTGATCAAAACAAACCGATTGATACAGCCAGGTACGACAGCCTGATGAAAGCAATTGCCAATAATGACACAACAGGTTTATGGCCTGCAAAAGGCCCTTACCCTTTACCCGGCGCAGTATTACCTTATCATAGAATTGTTGCATTTTATGGAAATCTTTATTCCAAAAAAATGGGAATTTTGGGAGAAATACCCAAAGATGAAATGCTGAAAAAGTTACAAGGGGAAGTAGCCAAATGGCAGGCGGCAGATACTACGATTCCCGTAATTCCTGCACTGCATTATGTTGCAGTAACAGCGCAAGGTGCACCTGGCAAAGATGCGAAGTATCGTTATCGTATGCCATCCAGTCAAATGGATACCATAGTGAATTGGGCAAAAGAAATAAACGCATTGGTTTTTCTTGACATTCAGGTAGGGCACAGTTTTGTAAAAGATGAAGTGCCACAGTTAGAAACTTATTTGAAGATGCCGCAGGTGAATTTGGGTATAGATCCTGAATTTTCTTTAAAAAACGGTGAAGTGCCGGGCAGCAAAATCGGGACTTTTAATGCAGATGATATAAACGCAGCGGTTGATTTTTTAGCTGACGTAGTAAAGAAAAATAATCTTCCGCCAAAAATATTAATCGTTCACCGCTTTACACAAGGAATGGTGAGAGAATACCAAAGTATAAAGAAAGTGCCCGAGGTGCAGGTAGTAATGGACATGGATGGATGGGGAGATAAGATTTTAAAAAGATCAACTTACCTCAGGTATATTTATAAAGAGCCTGTACAATTTACCGGCTTTAAATTGTTTTATAAAAATGATACTAAAACCGGTGCAGACCAACTGTACACTCCGCAGGAATTATTAAAATTTGTTCCTAAGCCCATCTACATACAATATCAATAACCCATTACCGTATTTTTACAAATGAAAACAAAGTGCTTTTGTATTTTATTTGCAGCCTATTTTTTAACTGCGTGTTCTTCTAATCCAAATAATGTAAAGGAACCTAACGAAACACCGGATGCATCTGCAAAAGATAAAGTTGATTCAGTTAATTCGCAACCTGCTGCAGATCTCTCCACCATACTTTCAAAAAAAGAAGTTCCTGTCTTGTGTTACCATCATATACGGGATGCAAAGGCTGGGCAAAGTGAAAGCATGAAAAGTTATTCTGTTTCTCCGGCGCAATTCGGAGAACAAATGAAAGCTTTAAAAGATAGCGGTTATGAAACTATTTTACCCGACCAACTTTACAACTATCTTGTTTATAATGGAAAGCTTCCGGCAAAACCCGTGATGCTGACTTTTGATGATACGGATGAAGAGCAATACAGTATCGGTGCTGCAGACATGGAGAAATATGGTTTTAAGGGCGTTTATTTTATTATGACTATTTCAATTAACCGTCCCCGTTATATGAGCAAAGAGCAGTTGAAAGAGTTAGCTGATAAAGGAAATGTTATTGAAGGCCACACGTGGGATCATCACATGGTGACAAAATACCAGGGCGCAGATTGGGATACGCAGTTGGTAAAACCTAAAAAGAAAATTGAAGATATAACCGGCAAGAAGGTTGAATATTTCGCTTATCCCTTTGGCCTTTGGAATAAAGCGGCTATTCCTGAAATAAAAAGCCGGGAATATAAAATGGCTTTTATTTTATCTACAAAAAGAGATTCTACAGAGCCCTTATACACTATACGCAGGA
>JBDTSD010000116.1:0-14388 GCA_039931355.1 Ginsengibacter sp. | reverse complement strand
GTTTGAATGACGGTAGTAAATTAATTAAAAAACGGTTATTTCATATTTAAGATGATTGTATTGTAATTTTATGTTTCTCTTCTTCTTATAAAAAGATTTTTATTTTTTATGTGCAAACGGAATCTAATTCTCCCTATACTGGCCTTTATTTTTTTATACACATTTAATGGCTGCAATTCCGAGAGAACCCATATTTCCCTTCCTTCAAAAGACTACGACCTTAATAATCCCTCCAAGCTTATACTTGGGAGTGAACTGGCCGAGATATCAGGAATCAATTTCTATCCCCGCGACAGCAGCGTCTTCGCAATTTCCGATGAAACGGGTTATTTATATAAAATTCATCTCAACAAAAAGTTTCTTATAGAAAAATGGATGTTTAATGAAAAGCATGACTTTGAAGATGTAATACAACTTGATAATTCGTTTTATGTATTAGAGAGCAATGGTAATATTGAAAAATTAGACTTTGCTCCAAAAATAGAACAAGATAAAGGGCGCGATACGGTTTTCAATCGTCGTACGATTTTTCCTGCAAGCAATGTATCAAAGAATGAGTTTGAGTCACTCTATTATGATGACGAATACAAAGGCATTGTTATGATCTGCAAAGATTGTGAAGAAGATGGCTTTCATGTAACTACTGCATGGCTGTACGACCCTGTTGCAGACACTTACACCAAATCAATTTACAAAATCCAATTAGATATTATTGCAAAACAAATTGGCCGGGACAGTATAAAATTCAGGCCTTCCGCAGCGGCCGTAAATCCTATTACAAAAGATGTATGGGTAATATCATCTACTGATGAATTGATTGTTGTACTTGACAGAAAAGGAAACATGAAAGATGTGTACACCTTAAACCCTATCATATTCTCAAAGCCGGAAGGAATAACTTTTACACCATCAGGCGTACTGATGGTTTCTAATGAAGCCGTAGATAAATATGGCTCTGCTTCTTTGCTAATCTTTAAACCGAAAAAATAAAGGGGATGTATAAGAGCCTGATTGTTGCTATCATTTGTTTTTCGGCTATCCATCCCTCTTGTATGGCACAAAGTGATTCTATACAACAAAGAATCGTGCTTATTGGCGATGCCGGTGAACTTAATTTTGGACGTGCACCTGTTATAGATGCAGTTAAGAACTTAATTCCTTTGAACGAAAAAACAACTGTCATTTACCTTGGTGATAATCTATATAATTATGGCTTACCCGATGAAATTATGGGTAATTATGGGCAGTTGAAATCTATTTTAGACTCCCAGATAAATATTGGGCAAGGTAATAAAGCGAAAGTCTTTTTTATCCCGGGAAACCACGACTGGGCTAACGAAGCTTTAGATGGTACTGAAATAGTAAAACGGCAGGAGGATTATGTAAATGATACATTAAAATCAGGAAATCCTAATGTGCATTTTTATCCGGAAGATGGCTGTCCCGGCCCAATTGAGCAGAAAATTACAAATGATATTGTATTGGTGATGTACGACAGCCAATGGTTCATAAGGAAACAAGGAACAAAACCAGGCCTTGAATCGGATTGTGATTCTAAAACCCCCGAGCAATTTTTTCATGAACTGGATGACATACTTGAAAGAAATGCTGATAAGCTGGTAATTCTTGCCGGCCATCATACACTGAAAAGTTACGGAATACATGGAGGATACTTCCCTGCAAAACTATTATTGTTTCCTTTAATAGATATAAATCCAAAATTATATATTCCTATTCCCATTGGTTTTGTTTACATCCTTGCCAGGGGGACATTTGGCACCCCTGAAGATCTGCGCTTTCCCGCTTATGAAAATATGATCAAGGGGGTGGATAGTATTGCAAAGAAACGCCCGAATGTAATTTTTGTAGGCGGGCACGAGCATACGTTACAACTTATTAAAGACAGCAGCTACTATTATATTGTAAGCGGCGCAGGCTCCAAACACACAAGGCTTAACCGTGGAAAAAAATTATTGTATGGTGCAGACTCTTTAGGATTCGCCACCCTGGAAATTTCTAAAAACAAAAATGTTCATGCAGATTTTTACACGGTTACTCAAAACTCAGTAAGCCATTCTTTTTCCAAAAATCTTTTTAACTTTTCATCCATTATAAAACCTGATAAGGACAGCGCAACAAAAATCCCCGAAGCAGTACCAACAATGCATTTTGAAGATAGTGTTACAGTTGCAGTTGATACTAATTACCAGGATGTTTCTTCAATACATAAATTTTTTGGCGGTAGAAATTATCGTAAGCATTGGGGCATGCCGGTCCATTTAAAAGTGTTTAGAATTGATAAAGAAAACGGCGGATATACGATTGAAGGACTCGGAGGAGGGAAACAAACTAAATCATTATCGCTGAAAGATAAAAAAGGCAATACATGGAAATTGCGTACGGTAGATAAAGATCCCGAGGGAGTAATTGCACAGGAATTGAAAGCCTCTGTACCGCAAAAGCTCTTAAAGGATATGATCTCTGCGGAGCATCCATATGCAGCACTTGCGATTCCACCACTTGCAGAAGCGGCAGGGGTTGAACACACAAATCCCACTTATTATTTTGTTCCGGATGATCCTGCACTTGGATTATACAGGTCTGTTTTTGCTAATAAAGTTTGCCTGCTGGAAAAAGAAAATCCTACTTCAGATGACACAAAAAGCACATCAAAAATTGTTGACAAAATTCTTGATGACAGCAAGAATCACATAGACCAGGAAGCTGTATTACGGGCACGGCTGCTCGACATGATGATTGGCGATTGGGACCGGCATTTTGACCAGTGGAGGTTTGGTACAACAGACACCGGCGCAGGTAAGTTATATTTTCCCGTTCCCCGCGACAGGGATGAAGCTTTCTTCAATTCCAATGGCCTTTTTGTGCGCAGCTTAAGCATCTCTGCTTTACCCTTCCTGCAAGGCTTTAAAAAGCATTTTTATAATATTAAATGGTTCAATTGGGAAGAACGAAACTTTGACAGGCTATTTATGAATAACATTGATGCAAATGCCTGGAAACGTATCACTAGAGAATTCCAGGCGAATGAAACCGACAACGTGATTGATAATGCAATAAAACAGTTACCGCCAAAAATTTATGCGCTCGATAAAAAGATTATTCCTGAAAAATTAAAAAGCCGCAGGGACCTGCTCAGCACAGCAGGATTAAAATACTACCGCTTTTTGGCGAAGGAAGTGACCGTACTTGGTAGTAATGTAAAAGAGCATTTTAAAGTGTTTAACTCCGGAAACGATCTCGAAGTAAAAGTATATAAAGTGAAGAAAAGCGGAGATACATCGGATGTGATGTTTGACCGGATTTTCAAGTACCGTGATACAAAATATATAAATCTGTATGGGCTAAACGGCAATGATATTTTTGAGATAGACTCTACCGCAAAATCTAAGATTAAATTAAGAATTGTCGGCGGCAAAGGCAAAGACACTTTTAATATAAATGGAAATGTGAGAAATAGAATTTATGACTATACACCCGATACTAATTACATTGCTAATGCTCGTAAAAGTGATGTTGAAATTTCCAGTGACCCACAGGTGAACAATTATAATATTGCAGGTTATAATTATAATAGCTACAGGCTTCCTCTATTGGGTATTAGCTTTAATGAAGAGGATAAATTTCTTGCTGGCGTGGGTTACTCTTATAAAACCTATAGCTTCAGAAAAGAACCCTATTCAACTTACCAGAGAATAACATCCCTGCTCAGCTTTAAGACAGGCGCCTACCAGGCAAAATATAGTGGGGAGTTCAATCAGCGATTAGGTAAATATGATCTGCTGGTGAATGGTGAGGTGTACAACACCGTGCTAAATAACTTTTACGGGTTTGGTAACGAAACAAAAAAAGATCCTGCGAAAAAGGCTGATTTTTATAATGTGAGGTATAGTAACATTGCAGCAGATGTTCTCTTGCGAAAACGCTCTCCTACCGGTCATTTACAATTGTATGCAGGCCCAACTTATTTTCATTATTGGAATAACAATTTTCGCAACAAAGAAAATGTATTGTCTCATCCTGCGCAAATTGGCCTCGATTCAGCAAGTGTTTATGCAAATAAATCTTATGCCGGTGTGAAGGCGGGTATTGTTTTCAATAACCTAAACAAAGAATTTTTACCGACAAGAGGCGTTCTATTTAATGCAGAGCTATCATCATTAGCAGGGCTAAATGATGATAGCAGGCAGATTACAAAGCTTACTGCAGATATGACGTTACATTCAAGCTTCAATGACCCCACAAAAATCATTTTTGTTCTTCGGCTGGGTTATGGTAAGATTTTTAATAAAAATTTTGAGTACTTCCAGGCGCTTACACTCGGGTCTAATAATTATTTGAGGGGATTTACAAAAAACAGGTTTGCAGGCAAATCAATTCTTTACGGTTCCCTTGAAGTCCGGTACAGGTTATTTTTTTCGCACTCTTATATTATACCGGGTGATGTAGGCGTGTTGGCCTTTAATGACATTGGAAAGGCACGTATTAAAGACGTGACTTCACGCAAATGGCACGATTCTTTTGGTGGGGGGCTATATTTTTCACCATATAATTTTGCAATAGTCTCGGCTACGATAGGTTTTTCGGAAGAAGGCAGCCTTTTTAATTTTTCAGTGGGTACAAAATTTAATATAACTTACTAAATATGGATTACCATAAATTATACAAGAAAATTGAAGAATATGTGACAGGGCTGTTCGAACAAATGCATGCACCTGCGTTAGCGTTTCATAGCCTGGAACATACACAAAATGTGGTGAAGCGTACGCAGGAAATAGCGGGACATTACAAAGTATCCGAAGATGAGATGCTGATACTTTTTGCAGCAGCTTGGTTTCATGATACAGGGCACCTTTTTACCGAGCCTGAGAAGCATGAAAAAATGAGCTGCGACATCATGAAAAAGTTCATGAAAGATTATGTAGATGATGAAAAAATTATTGACGAGACAGAGCAGTGTATCATGGCTACAAAGTTGCCGAGAAATCCTAAAAACCTGCTTCAACAAATAATTTGTGATGCGGATACTTACCACCTGGGCACTAAAGATTTTAAGACAACTAATAAGCTTGCTTTTGAGGAGCGAAAATTAAGAAGCGGAGATAGTGATGAAATGAAGTTTGATGATGATACCATAAAGATGCTGGAGAATCATCAATTCTATACTAATTACGCCAAGGATCTTTTGAACAAAAGGAAACAGAAAAACATAAAAAAATTGCAGAAAAAAGTGGCGGCGCTTGAAGAAGAAAACCCAGCCACAGTGGGCACCCTGGCTGGGCTGGAGAAAGACAAAAGTGGTTTAATGAGTAAAGGTATTCAAACTATGCTCCGCCTCACTTCGGAAAATCACCTGAAGCTTAGTGATATGGCCGATCACAAGGCTAACATACTTATTTCGGTAAATGCGATTATTATTTCCGTAATCCTGAGTGTGCTGTTGAGAAAATTGCAGGAAGAACAATACCTGCTCGTTCCGACAGTTATATTTTTAGTGGTTGCTGTTACCACTATAGTTATATCCATATTAGCCACCCGTCCAAAAATAAGTGAAGGCACATTTACGCCGGAAGATATTGCGCAGAAAAAAACAAACCTTTTATTTTTCGGAAATTTTCACAAAGCAACCTATGAGCAATATAATTTAGCCATGCGGGACATGATGTTGGATACAGATTATTTATATGGTTCGCTTATAAAAGACATTTATTTTTTAGGCGTTGTACTCGGCAGAAAATATAGGCTCATTCGCTGGGCGTATAACATCTTTATGATAGGCATAGTAGTATCTGTGCTGGCCTTTGCAATAGCTGCGTATTTAAACAATGGCGAGTCTGTTGGCACAGTAATCAATGGCACAGGTTCACCTCTTTAATTTCCATTCTTCATGACTATTTATAACAGGGACCTTAGCTGGCTTGGTTTCAATCTTAGGGTGTTGCAGGAAGCTGCAGACTCAACGGTGCCCTTGTTTGAACGGTTGAAGTTTCTTGCAATTTTTTCTTCTAACCTTGATGAATTTTTTCGGGTACGCTACCCGGGTGTAGTCGCTCTTTCTATTATAAATAAAAAAACATTAAAAGCGATAAAAGGCACACAGGAAAATGTCGCAGAAAAGGTGCACGATGAAATAAAAAATCAACTCAACTTTTTTGGCTTTATCCTTAACCAGGAAATACTTCCATTACTCAGGAAAGAGAATATCATTTTTTATTATAACATGCCCATAAGAGAGGAGCATCTTCCGGAGATTAGAGAAATTTTTCTGTCAAATGTCCTTTCGTTTATTCAGCCTATTTATCTTGATGGAAAGAGTGAAGAAGGCTTTATGCCTGAAAATAATCATCTCTACCTCGTTATCACTTTGCAGGAAGAAAATGATGGCTTGTTGAAACAGGCAATCGTAAATATTCCATCTGAAAAAACAAACAGGTTCTTTACACTTACACCACTCGATGGAAATGAATACGTGATTTTTCTTGACGATATCGTTCGTGAAAATTTAAAATATATTTTTCCAGGCCTTCACATTGATGGTGTTTTCAGCATAAAATTTAATCGTGATGCCGAGCTGTACCTCGCTGACGAGTATAGCGGAGACCTGCTAAGCAAAATAGAAAAGCAACTTACAAAAAGAGATTTTGGCCCTCCATCCCGTTTTCTTTATGAAGAAGGGATGCCCGCAAATTTGCAACTGTTCCTGGCAGCAGCCTTTAATGTAAGCAACGAAGATATGTTTGCCGGTGGCCGCTATCATAACCTGAGTGATCTTTCAAAATTTCCAACCTTTAACAAGAATCTTATTTATGAAGAGCGGAAGCCACTCTCTTCAGCAAATGTGATGAACAGTGGTGATATTTTTAACATCCTTATTAATGAAGATGTATTATTACACATCCCTTATCAATCTTACAATCCTATACTTTCATTTTTTAACCAGGCTGCTGTAGACGTGGAAGTGTCTGACATCTTCATTACTTTATACAGGGTGGCTGAAGAATCTCACATCATCAATGCACTTATCAGTGCCGCGAAGAATGGTAAAAATGTAATCGCCTTTATTGAATTAAAGGCCCGCTTTGATGAAGCTAATAATATAAAATGGAGCCGGATAATGAAGGATGCCGGTGTTAAGATCATTTATAGCCTTCCGGAAATAAAAGTGCACAGCAAGATCGCATTGGTGCGAAAAAAAAGAGGCGAAGGCAAGCAATCATTCGCAATATTAAGTACCGGTAATTTTAATGAAATAACTGCGAAGTTTTATACCGATCATGTATTGATGACGACCGATGAAAATATCACCAAAGAATTGCTTCAATTATTTGACTTTTTGCAAACAAAAAAGATACCTGATGAAAAGACTGGCCTAAAATTTAAGGAATTACTCGTAGCACAATTTAACATGGTGGAAGGCCTCGAAAGGCTTATCGGGCAGGAAATTGAAAAGGCAAAGCGTGGCGAAAAAGCATTGATAAGAATAAAAGTGAATAACCTTGAGGAACCTTCTTTTATAAAGCTTCTTTACAAAGCGAGCCAGGCCGGGGTAAAAATTAATTTAATTGTAAGAAGTATTTGTTGCCTCGTACCGGGTATCGCCGGAGAAAGTGAAAACATTACCGTAAAACGGATTGTTGACAGGTATCTTGAACATTCACGTATTCTTTGTTTTGGTACAGATGAAAATGTGGAAGTATTAATGGGTTCAGCAGACCTGATGACACGCAATCTCCGTCATCGCATAGAAGTGTATGTGCGCATAAAAAATGACGCATGTAAAAAAGAGCTGCTTAAATATTTTGATATACAATGGCACGATAATGATAAAGCCGTTATGTTGATGCCGGGTTTTCAACAACAAAAAATAAATACACATGGTGCAACCAAAATAAATGCACAACAATCTATTTACAACTTTTTAGAAACGAAACGATGAGCGCCGTAAGCAGATTTTTTTACATATCCCACCTTAATAAATTACGGCTCAAAACTGTAATATTCGTTGCACTATTCTGGACAGCGATTGACTTTGTAATTGTGCTGCTGCGTACAGACGAACAATCTCACACGAATAGCCTTTGGTTTAGAGAGGCGCTCATGTTTGCTATAGGCCTTGTGATGGCCTATATTTTTGTGTACAGGCTCAGGAAGATGTCAAGAAGATTTCCGCTCTGGTTAAATTTTTTGATCAAAAGCGTCATTCTTTTAGGGTCGGCATTTGTTTTAACCTTCCTTATCCAATACCTTAATTCTATCATTGTTCTCGGTGAAAGCGCTGCAAATGCATTTAAGCAAATTGAATCTTATGTACTGTACAGAAACTGGCTCCTGCAAAAGATTATATATTGGATGATCATATTTTTTGTAACACAACTTATTCTTATCATAAATGAAAAATATGCGCCGGGCGTATTTATGGATATATTGGTTGGTAAATACATAAACCCAAAGGTAGAAAAGAGGATCGTAATGTTTATTGATCTGAAAGATTCCACGCCAATTGCCGAAAAACTTGGGCATGCAATGTATTTTGAATTTATCAGGGATTTTATTTACCGGGTGTCGCAGGCATTGATCGAGTTTGATGCAACCATCTATCAATATGTAGGAGATGAAGTCGTTTGCTCATGGCTATTCGAAAAAAATAATACGAGGAAATGCCTTGATGCGGTGATTGAGTCAAGGAAAAATATTCAAAAGAAAAGTGAGCATTTTAGAAGAAAATACGGCATGGTGCCGGAGTTTAGGGTAGGCATACATGTGGGAGAAGTTACCGTTGGGGAAATAGGAGTGGTAAAAAAAGACCTCGCAATGAGCGGAGACACCATGAATACCACAGCTCGCATCCGAAGTGCCTGTAATGAATTGCACCATCATTTTATTGTTTCGAAAGCTTTCCTGGACAATATTGATTTAAAAAAATGGCAAACTGAAAGCCTTGGAATGGTTGATCTTAAAGGTAAAGGGAGCGGGATCGAACTATTTAGCCTTAAAATTTAATATTCCGCTATAAGATCGTGAAGTTTCATTTGCAAGGCTCATCTGCATATGCTGATATTCATTTTATTTTGGTTTAAATTTTGAGATACAGGTATTTTTAAATCGCCCAATGAAAGAAACAGAATTAGAAAAAACTGTGACACCTAAAAAGAAAAGATCCGCATTAGCAAAAACAGGAAGAGTACTTGCGTGGATTATTGGATCAATTATATTCCTGGTAATCCTCTTGCTAATCCTGATACAGGTCCCCGCTGTTCAAAATTTTGCACGAAAAAAAGTAGTCAGCTATCTTGAAAATAAGCTCCACACAAAAGTTGAAATTGGCAAGCTTGATATAAAATTTCCCACCGCTCTTTCTCTCCAAAATGTATATATAGAAGATCAAAGCAAGGATACACTTTTATATGGGGGTGAGTTAAAAGTTGACATAAGTATGTTCAAGCTTTTAAAAAGTGATATCGACATACAGGAAATTGCTCTTAACGACATTGTTTTAAAGGTTAAAAGAACACCACCGGATTCCGTTTTCAATTTCCAGTTTATTGCAGATGCCTTTATGGGCGAGCAGTCCAAAGAGGCAACAACTCCCGACTCTTCTACTTTAAAAATGAATATCGACAGGATATTGGTAAATAACACAAGAGTAATTTATTATGATCCTTATACCGGCAATGATATGGACCTGGCCTTTGGTCATTTGGATACAAAAATTAAAACCTTTGATCCTACACATTTATTATTCGACATACCATCAATAACGCTAAAGGGACTAAAGGGGCATTTTTACCAGCTAAAACCTTTGCAGAAAACAATTGAAAAAACAGTTGCAGAAAATGCAGCCGAACCGGAAAACGTCTTGCAGTTTCTCAATAAAGAGATGCTGATAAGCGACGTGAATGTCGTGTTTAACAGCGAACCTTCCCACCTGAAGTCTTCGTTTGTTATTGGTGACCTTACTGCTCATCCAAAAAATATAGATCTGAAAAACAGCATCATAAATTTTAAAGATGCCAACCTTAGCAATTCGGCAATAACAATAGAAACAAATTCTAAAGCTGTGAAAGACGAACCAAAGGATTCTGTGTTAACCACTGCCCCTACTCCCCCATTTAAAATTATTTCATCTGACCTGGTAATTAAGAATAGCAATTTAAAATTTGATGATATATCTGCACCACACATTCCGAAGGGAATGGATTTTGTTCATCTGAACATGCAGGATATTTCATTAAATGCAAGTGGCCTTGAATATAGCATTGATACAACCATTGTTACCATTAATTCCGCGAGCCTCAAAGAACAAAGCGGCCTTGTATTGAACGATCTTACAGCAGATTTTTCTATGAACCCAACCGGCGTTTCTTTGCAAAACCTCCTGATCAAAACGCCTGGTTCTGAAATAAAAAAATCAGCAATCATCTCATATCCTTCATTGGATGCGCTGCAAAAAGATCCCGGAGTTTTAGGGCTTGATATTGATTTGCAAAATAGCAAGATCACCGTAAAGGATTTGCTCACTTTTGTACCGCAGCTTAATTCGCAGATAAATGGCATTTCTCCTGATGCCACTTTGTATGTTGATACACGAATCACAGGGAAAGTCAACGATCTCAATTTTGAAAAATTAGTTTTACGTGGCTTAACAGCCACCAATATAAATGCCACGGGCACTATCAAAGGATTGCCGGATCCTAACAAGTTATATATGGATCTTTCGATTCAAAAATTTCAATCTTCCAAAAGAGATATTTCGTTATTCATACCTCTGAATACATTACCACCAAACATTACCATCCCTGATGCATTTTCCGCATCGGGCAGGGTGAAAGGAGGAATGAATAATTTATATACAGACCTTGTCATCAACACAAGCCTCGGGGGAGCTAAAATAAAAGGAACTCTTGTAAACATTACCGATCAAAACAAAGCACAATACGATTTGGTGGTGAATGCAAGAAACCTGGAGTTAGGCAGGTTAATGCAAAACCCACAGCTTGGTAATCTCAACGCAGATTTTAAAGTGAAAGGCCACGGCTTTAAACCGGAGACTGCCAATGCGACTTTCAATGGAACGATAGGCAACGTGACATTGAATAAATACAATTACAGAAATATCGCTTTAAGCGGAAATATTGCGAATAAAAATTACAAGGTTGATGCCTCCATACACGATCCAAATCTTGATGCAGTGATTGCAGCAAATGGTGAATTCCTGGCGAAGTTTCCTTCTGTACATATCAAAGCAACTATTGACAGCATCAATACCCAGCCGCTTGGCTTTACGCCACAAGTTGTAAAATATCACGGACAAATAGAAGGTGATTTTACAAGTGTAGATCCAGATAATCTCGCAGGGAATTTGTATGTAACCCATTCGATATTGGTGAACGATGGCCAAAGAATTACCATTGATTCCTTACAACTAAATGCAGACAATACCCCCGGCAATCATAGCCTTGCATTGAAGAGTGATTTTCTGTCCGCTTCTATAAAAGGAGAATATACACTTACGCAACTCGCAGATGTTTTTCAGCAGGCAATTGATCCATATTTTTCATTAGCTGCAAAACGAAATGTTGCAAAAGTAAATCCGTACAATTTTACCATCACTGCAGGGGCCATATATAATGAAGCCCTGCATACATTTTTACCAGCTCTTACTAAATTAAAGCCGGTAAATATTACCGCACATTTCGCAAGCGACAGCGGCTGGAATGCTTTCATGACTGCACCTTTGATTGTTTATAGCGGTATGGAAATTGACGATCTTAAGCTTACGGCTTTCACAAAAAGTGGTGTACTTAATTTCAATACTTCTCTCCAACAATTAAAAAGCGGAAGCGCACTTGCTATGTATGCTACCACGTTAGGAGGAACTCTTCAAAACAATAATTTGGATTTCACCCTTAATATCAAAGATGCGAAAGCTGTAAATAAATATACAGTAAGCGGCTTACTGAGTCAGCCATCGCTGAATAATTATAGCTTTAGCCTGAAGCCGGATAGCCTGTTACTCAATTATGATAAATGGAGCGCTGCAAATAATAACAGCATTCAATATTTCAACAACGATATTACTGCTACTAATTTTGTATTGAGCCAGGGAAGCCAGCAATTGGCTATTAATAGCGTAGGAACCGGAACGAACAAACCATTAAGAATTGATTTTAACCAATTCAATATCGCTACGCTCACGGGCTTTGTGCAAAACGATTCGTTGCTAGTCGGCGGCCTCATCAACGGAAATGCGATTATAAAAAATATACAGGTTCAGCCAACTTTTACCACAGACCTCACCGTGCAAGACCTTAGCGTTTATAAGGATACGTTGGGAAACCTTACTGCCAAAGTAAATAACAATGCTGCAAATGCTTTCAATGCGAACATAAGCCTTGTTGGTTATGGTAATGATGTAAGCGTAGTTGGCGATTATTTTATGAAACCGCAGAACAACAGCAACTTCGATTTTACCATAAACATAAATTCCCTTCAAATGAAATCTATTGAAGGGTTTACAAAGGGAGGCATACGAAACGCACGTGGCAATATGTATGGAAAAGTTGCCATAAACGGAACGCTAAAAGACCCGAATATAAATGGTAATCTACAGTTTGCTAATACAGCGTTTGTTGTTTCCACACTCAATAATGTTTTCAAAATCGACAAAGAGTCCATTGCTATAATAAATAACGAAGGCATCGGCTTTAATTCCTTCTCCATACGCGATACGGCTAACAATCCAATTACGATCGATGGTATGCTGAACACTAAAAATTTCTTTGATTACACTTTTGATCTTACTGTTAAAGCCAAAAATTTCCAGGCTATCAATTCAACAAGCAAAGACAATGAGTTGTTTTATGGCAAAATGGTTTTTTCAACAAACCTTGTCATAAAGGGCACGCCTACACAACCCGTTGTTACCGGCACTCTATCCGTTGACGATAAGACGGATTTCACCATAGTGATGCCACAGCAAGACCCCGGAGTTTCGAAGCGGGAAGGTATAGTCCGCTTTGTAGATTATAGCGCTACAGCAGAAGATTCTTTGCTGATGGTTCCATACGATTCACTCAATGTCTCCCCTCTTATAGGTTATGATATTTCTGTTAATATTTCGGTAAGCAAGCTTGCTACTTTTAATGTGATAGTGGATGCTGCCAATGGAGATTTTTTAAAAATAAAAGGTTCAGGAGAGCTAACTGCGGGTATTGACCCAAGCGGAAAAATTACTTTGGTTGGGTCGTATGAAATTGATGAAGGAGCGTATAATTTATCATTTAACTTTTTAAAAAGAAACTTCATCATCCAAAAAGGCAGCAGGGTCGTATGGACCGGCGAACCGACTACAGCGCAATTGGATGTTACAGCGATTTATGTTTCAAACACGGCGCCGCTGGATCTTGTACAGGACCAGGTGACGAGTGACCAAATTCTGTACAAGCAGAAATTACCTTTCGAGGTACATCTTACCATGCGTGGCGAATTACTAAAGCCGGATATTACATTTGACATTATACTACCGTCTGATAAAAATTATAACGTTTCAGGTGATGTAGTTACAACTGTACAAAACGCTTTGACGCAGATACGGGACGATCCGGGAGAAATGAACAAACAAGTATTCGCACTCTTACTGCTGAACAGGTTTGTTGGCCAGAATCCTTTTGATAATGGTGGCGCAAGTTCTTTAAGTGCGGGAACATTTGCTATGCAGAGTGTGAGCCGGTTACTCACGGAACAATTAAATGATCTTACCAAGAATTTAATTGCAGGCGTTGATATAGATTTTGATTTGGCCACCAGCCAGGATTTCACATCGGGAAGCCAGCAAACGCGGACAGATTTAAACGTGGGTATCTCAAAAAGCTTATTGAGTGATCGTTTAACCGTAACCGTGGGTAGTGATTTTCAATTGGGTGGGCCGCAAACGTCTGGTAATAAACAGCAAAGTTTCGCAGGTAACGTTTCTGTCAATTACAAGCTGAGCAAAGATGGCAAGTACATGCTGCGGGCTTATCGCAAAAATGACTATACCGATATCATACAGGGATATGTAATAGAGACGGGACTGGGCTTTATAATTTCTGTAGACTTCAATAAATTTAATGAGCTATTTACTTCAAAGGAACAAAGGAGAAAAAAAAGGCAAATAAAAAAACAAAATAAAATCGAAACAAAGCAGGAAAATGCCAGGAAAGAAGACGAGCAAACCACTACAGTTCCTACAAAAGCAAATGAGAATGACAAATAATATACCGGTGAAAATTTTTATAGCATCACTCCTTTTTTTAGTGGCATGTAATACAACCAAACTCGTCCCGAAGGGGGATGCGTTATACACCGGCGCCACCGTAAAAATTTCAGACA
>JBDTSD010000115.1:0-14412 GCA_039931355.1 Ginsengibacter sp. | reverse complement strand
AAAGGCTTTGTAAGAATATTGGGCAAGCTTGCGGAGCTTGCCGATAATGGCATCATTATTAAATTTTTTGTGGGAAACCATGATATGTGGATGAGTGGCTACTTTGAAGAAGAACTTGGAGTAGAAGTTTTTCATGAGCCCAAAGAATTTGAGTTTAATGGAAAAATTTTTTTAACCGGGCATGGTGATGGATTAGGCCCTGGTGATCACCGGTACAAGTTTATTAAAAAAGTTTTCAGGAATAAGTTTTCACGATGGCTCTTTGGCATATTGCATCCGCATTCAGGCATCGGGCTGGCACATTATATGAGTAGGAAAAGCAGGGCTGCAACCGGCAAAACCGACGAGCATTTTTTGGGGGAAGAAAAAGAATGGCTGATTATTTACGCCAGGGAAATGCTTGCTAAAAAACATGTTGATTATTTTATTTTTGGACACAGGCATTTGCCGTTGGACTTTAAATTGAATGAAGCCAGCAGATATATTAATTTAGGTGACTGGATAAAATATAACAGCTATGCAGTTTTTGATGGAGAGAAAACCGTTCTGAAATATTATGAATCATGAAAACTTTATTAAAAACATATTTCCAATGTTTGCTTTTCCTCACATTAATTTCTTTTCACGAAGTCTTGTTTGCCCAGGACGACTCTCTCTTTAGATTTTTAAAAAAAATAGAATATCCCATCTCTTCTTTTACTGTTGATAACCTTGGTGAGCTTTATCTTATAAATACAGATAACCAGCTAAAAAAATATAATGAGAAAGGAGATTCGGTTGGGGTGTTTAACCAGGTAACAAAATATGGAAAGCTTAGTTATGTGGAAGCACAAAATCCCTGGAAAGCTATTTTATTTTACCAGGATTATTCAACAATTGTGCTGCTGGATAAATACCTGAACGTGCTTACGAATATTAATCTCCGGCAGCAAAATATTTTTAAAGTAAGGGCCGTAACTTCTTCTTACGATAACAACATCTGGCTGTATGATGAACAGGAAAATAAATTGAAAAAAATTGATGACACCGGCACTAAATTATTTGAATCAGTAGATTTTCGGCTGTTGTTTGATTCTGTGCCTACGCCAAAAAAAATAATTGATGCTGATGGCTTTATTTATCTCTATGATCCGGAAAAGGGCCTGTACATTTTTGATTATTATGGAAGTTTTAAAAATAAGTTGACTTTTAAGGGCTGGACAGACGTAATGGTAATTGATAAATCAATCTATGGCTTCGATGGCAAAAATCTATACCGCTATACCTCACCACTACCCGATGTAAAAAAATATTTATTACCCCAGGCTTTACAAAACAATACTTCTCTGCGGGTAAGTAATCACAGAATTTACATCCTTAAAGATCAGCAGTTGGAAATCTATTTAATGCAATAAGGATACGGGTTCGCCGGAAGGCATAGATAAATTAAATTATTAGCTCAGGAAAGAAAATGGCTTTGCGGATTTTTTTTTGAAAATTGTTCCACGTCATTTTTCAGTCTTAAATTCTCGTCTTTGCATAGAGCGAGCAGGCTTTCGAGTTGCCATTGATGTCTCAAAGTAGATTGATGGTCTATATCTTTTTTATTTATCTCTACGCTTCTCATCATCAAATCATCTGCCTCACTCAGCAATTGAGTATATTTTTGCTGAAGTAATGAATAACTTTCACGCATGGTAATTTCGGTAAGTAATAACTGCTCCAACTCTTTTTCACGCTCAACAGAAGCT
Source organism: Ginsengibacter sp. (assembly GCA_039931355.1). GTDB lineage: Bacteria > Bacteroidota > Bacteroidia > Chitinophagales > Chitinophagaceae > Ginsengibacter. Next base: position 12,682 of record JBDTSD010000115.1, on the reverse strand, counting down.
GCGAGTTCACGCTGCAGGCGGTCAATTTGAGCTTGTGACGACTGCAATTCCAGTAGCCTTGATTCGTAATCACTCTGTAATTCCTTCCAACCGGAATTTTCACTATCAATGTCATTTAATTTATTTTCCGCTTCTTCAAGTGATTGCCGTGTAAAGTCCAGCTCGTTTTCAAGTTTTTCTCTTGATGCATTTTCTTCATAAAACATTTCTTTCCAATCTTCCTCTTCTCTTTCTACATTATTATTTACCGAAGAACTTTTTTCATTTGGTACCATTGCATATCTCTCTTCCATATTTTGTAAACGATCCTGGAATTTTGAAAACTGGACTTGATAAAAACTTGTATTGTCTTCTACATGTTGAACCTTATTTCTTAAAATCTTAAGTGCGTCTCCTTGTACAGGAAATGCTGATTGTGAGTTTGAATTTTTATAAAATCTAAAAAGAAATCTTTTGTCGGCCGGCAAAAATTCATACGAGCTGATGATCATGCGGTAGGCGAAAATTGAGCATGAAATTAGAATAATCAGGGATAGCAACCACCACATCCACATAAGCCGTTAATTTTGTACGATGAAAAATTGTTAAATAAAATTTCTGTAAATAAACTCCGGAAGATTTTCAAGGGATGTGTTCGTGGTTAGCAACCAGGAGCAAGGATTAATAAAAAATGTAATAATAATAAATATTATCCGGATACCAAAGTGCCAACTTTTTCGCCGGTAACTACCCTTAATAAATTGCCGGGCGTGTTCATATCAAACACTATTATAGGCAACTGGTTTTCCATGCACAATGTAAAAGCCGTCATATCCATAACCCGCAGGTTATTGGTTAAACATTCTGAAAAAGTTATTGTTTCAAATTTTTTTGCCAATTTATCTTTTTCAGGATCGGCGGAATAAATTCCATCTACCCTTGTGCCTTTCAATATTACATCGGCTTTTATTTCAATGGCTCTTAAGGAACCCGCAGTATCTGTAGTGAAATAGGGATTTCCCGTACCTGCTCCAAAAATAACCACCCGGCCTTTTTCCAGGTGCCTGATGGCGCGTCGCCGAATATAGGGCTCTGCAATTTGTTCCATCTTTATGGCGCTTTGCAGCCGTGTGAAAACACCTACTCTTTCAAGCCCGCTTTGCAGCGCCATTCCATTTATTACTGTTGCAAGCATTCCCATATAATCCCCTTGTGCCCGCTCAATACCGGTTTCGGCTTCGTTCATGCCACGATAAATGTTTCCGCCTCCGATTACTATGGCAACCTGAACACCCATTTCGGTAATGAGCTTAATATCTTGTGCGTATTTGGAAATTATTTGCGAATCGAGGCCAAAATTATTATCACCCATTAAAGATTCGCCTGAAAGTTTGAGAAGAATTCGTTTAAATTTTGGAAGCATAAGACGGGTAAGTTTGATTTTGCGGGGCGAAGATAATGGATTTAGGATACGATTCTGTTTGCAGTTCTACAAGAATACTTTCTATAACGAAAAAGAGCCGCGACTGCGACTCTTATAAATAATATGATTTTATTTTGAGATAAATTGCCTGGTTTAACCCAATGCCACTCTTTTGAATTCTGTTACTTTCAACTCGGGATCAACGCTTTTCAAATAATCTGAAACAGATTTATTATTGTCTTTTACAAAAGGCTGAGCGAGTAAAGTATTGTCTTTAAAAAATTTATTGATTTTACCCATGGCAATCTTCTCCGCCATGTCAGCTGGCTTACCTTCTGCTTTCACCTGCTCAATCGCAATATCTTTTTCACGTGCTATTGTTTGCGCAGGAACTGAATCCTGGTCAATAGCTATCGGATTCATTGCAGCTATTTGCATAGCCACATCTTTTCCCGCGTCTTCACCTTCTTTGCTCAATCCGACCAATACACCCATGCGGTATGCACCGTGAATATAAGCGGCAACATATGGTGCATCAACTCTTTCGAATCTTGACACACTTATTTTTTCACCTATCCTTGCTACCTGCTCATTTAGTTTATCAGCAAGTGTTTCATCACCCACTTTCAAATGGCCTAAATCATCAGTACTTTTGATGTCCGCTTTTACAACGGCATCCATTATTGATTGAGCAAATGAAACATATTCAGCATTTTTGCTCACAAAATCTGTTTCGCAACTAACATTAATAATAAAGCCTGTTTTGTTGTCGGAAGTTGTTTGCGCAATTACAACGCCTTCTTTAGCCTCCCTGTCGCCACGCAATGCAGCTACCTTTTGTCCTTTTTTCCTTAAATAATCTATAGCAGTTTCGAAGTCTCCGTTTGATTCTGTTAGTGCCTTTCTGCAATCCATCATCCCCGCGCCTGTTTGCTGGCGCAATTTATTTATATCTGCTGCCGTAATTGTTGTCGTACTCATGTAAAATATTTTTGAATTAAAACAAACCATACTCTTCGTAAGAATATGATTTATCTATAATGAAATAATCTTATTGGTAATTATGTTACCTGCGTCCACCACCTGGTCCACCCGGCCTGTTACCGCCAGGTCCGGCTCCGCTAACACGACGCTTTTGCGGGCCTGCAGCCCCACGACCTTTTCCACCGGCCGGTCCGCCACTGCCTCTGCGGCGTTCCTTATCTTCATCAGATCCTTCGTCGAATTTTTGATGACTTGTGTCACGCTCTTCAGTCTCTTCTGTATCATCATCTTTTTCTGCTTGCCTTTCTGCCAATCCTTCTGCAATCGCAGCAATAATATAGTTTACAACTATAGCAATTGATTTTGTAGCATCATCATTCGCTGGAATTGAAAACTCTACTTTATTAGGATCACAGTTGGTATCAACCATTCCAAAGGTGGTAATATTAAGCCGCTTTGCTTCTGAAAGCGCAATATGCTCATGGCCTATATCCACTAAGAACAGGGCTGCTGGTACACGGCTGATTTGTGCGATACCACCTAAAACCTTTTCCATTTTATCACGGTCACGGGTAAGTGTTAACCGCTCTTTTTTAGTGATACTGTCTAATGAACCATCGCTAAGCATCTTTTCAATACTCTGCATTTTCTTTACGCTCTTACGAACAGTATTGAAGTTGGTAAGCATACCCCCAAGCCAGCGTTCTGTTACGAAAGGCATGTTCACTCTTTTGGCTGCTTCCGTTACTATTTCTTTTGCCTGCTTTTTGGTAGCTACAAACATTATCTTTTTGCCGCTTTTGGCAATTGATTTTAATGCAGCCGCCGCCTCTTGTAAACCTTCAACCGTTTTGTTGAGGTCTATAATATGAATGCCTTTTTTCTCGGCAAAAATATAAGGCAGCATCTTGGGGTTCCACTTCTTTTTTAAATGTCCAAAGTGAACGCCGGCCTCCAAAAGCTGCTGTTGTAAAGAAGTACTATTTTCCATTTATTAAAATTTGGCCTCCCAAACCCTCCAGAGGAAGGCTTCTGAGAGATTGTTATCTGTTAAACTTTTTTTATAAAAAAAATCCCAAACCTTCCCCTTCTGGGGAAATGGAGGGGACGATTATCTCTTACTGAACTGGAAGCTTTTTCTTGCCTTTTTCTTACCCGGTTTTTTGCGCTCCACTTCACGTGGGTCGCGTGTAAGTAAACCAGCATTTTTCAAGGCGGGACGGTACTCTGGATTTACCTGTAAAAGAGCTCTTGCAATACCGAGCTTCACTGCTTCTGCCTGGCCTTTTACGCCACCGCCGCCCGCATTTACAACCACATCAAATTTGTCTGCAGCTTCAATGCTTTTGAATGGAGCTTCTACCTGGTTTTGAAGATAGACAAGCGGAAAATAGGTTTTATAATCTTTTCCATTAATAGTGATGTTACCGTCTCCTTTGGAAAGGAAAACCCTGGTAACTGCAGCTTTTCTGCGGCCTACTGCATTCTTTTGTTTTTCCATCATATTATATTTTATCCCGTTTAGGGAAATGGGTTTAGAAAGTTAAGGTTTGTGGCTTTTGTGCTGTGTGCGGATGTTCAGGCCCTGCATATACATACAATTTTTTGTACATTTTACGGCCAAGCCTGTTTTTAGGCAGCATGCCTTTTACCGCTCTTTCAATAATTGCATCGGGCCTGCGCTTTAGAAGGTCGCCTGCAGTTTCTTCTTTCTTACCGCCCGGGTATCCACTGTAGTTGATATAAATTTTATCATCCAGTTTTTTACCGGTAAATTTTATTTTATCGCAGTTGGTAACTACAATAAAATCCCCACAATCAACATGAGGTGTGTAATAAGGTTTGTTCTTACCACGGAGAACGGACGCTATTTTAGCGCACATACGACCAACGGTTTGATTAGTGCCGTCAACAACGTACCAATTACGTTGCACGGTAGCCTCGTTCGCATGTTTAGTGGTGAAATGTAATTTGCTCATTTGTTTTTTTTAAAGGTTTCAATGTTTTTTGAAACCGGTTATTATTGCCGCTATCCCGGCTTTTTTTAAAAGGATTGCGAAGTTATGGGGAATGAGGATAATAAAGCGTCAATTTATCAATAATTTTTTATAGCACCTTCATAACCTATTGATAATCTATAATAATTTTGATCTAAAAAATTTAGACTAATAGTTTCTTTGGCGAAAAAAGGCCTGGCAAAAAAAATGCGCAATAGAAAAACATGATTAACAACCTTTGAAGATAAAATGAATTAAAATTTGAAGTGGAACTAAATATATTTTAAAGCCGGATGTAATATATTTGTGAAAAATCTATTCAAATGAATGATGCGAAACCGGTTGGCATATATTGGCTGTTTTTCTTTATATCTTCTATCATTATAATTTTAATGCTGGTTTTTATAAGGGAGTATTTTTGGATGGCTCTCCCTTTTGTCCTAACTGCTTTTTGTAAAGCAAAGAGAATTATTTAAACCCTGTTTTATTAGTTTAAAACTGTTTTCAACTTGTTTTGAAGGTCAGCTCCCCGCAATTCAGTTGCTATTATTTTTCCCTGTGGATCGAGTAAAACATTATAAGGAATTCCCTCAACATCATAAAGAGCGGCGGCTTCACTGTTCCAATATTTAAGGTCACTCACCTGTTTCCACGCAAGCCCATCATCATTTATTGCTTTTAACCAGGAACTTTTTTCTTTATCAAGTGAAACGCCAAGGATAGCGAAATTCTTATCTTTAAAAAGCTTGTAAGTTGCTACCACATTAGGGTTTTCTTCTCTGCAAGGGCCGCACCAGCTTGCCCAAAAATCAACAAGTACGTATTTACCACGCAAAGAACTTAATGTAAAAGGTTTACCCTCTGTATCGGGTAACGTGAAGTCAGGGGCCATCTGCCCTACAGAAAGCTGGCCTGCTTGCGGTGGGGTTTCGGTTTGCGCCGCGGTCATTTGATCCAATTGCTTTACGACATCTGCAACTGGTGTACTTTTTGGAAATCGCTTAGTTAAACCGGCAAGCATCTGTTTTACCGTATCCAGTCCTAAATCCTGGCCGTAGCTAAGTGCAAAAACCGCAACCACGGGGCTTTCTGTGGTATCAATATATTTATGAAGAAAGTTTTTATACCATTCATCTGTTTGATCAAAACGACTTTTTGCAAGCATAGCAAGGCTATCATTACTTTCATTCTGCAGGTCTTTTACATTTTGCGCTTCACCCATGAGTGTGGTATGGAGTGAATCTAAAAGAATAATGAATTTTGCCAAAGATGAATTAGCGGGAGTATTAAATCTCGTTGACCTCAATGTAGAATCATTTGCGTCTGCATCAAAATTGATATCATCCTTATCATTTATAAACAGATAACCAGGATTTTTTTCAAAACGAATTCTATACAATCCTTCTTCCGGGGCAATAGTTGTTACTTTGAACTTCCCATTTTTCATTTCCGATGTATCAACCACCCGTGGAGGCTGTTGGTTAAAGGATATCTGCTCGAGAAAAACTCTTTGATCAGGTGCATTTTTTAATTGACCATTTACAACAAAACTGCCTTCTTTCACCTTTTCGTGGCATGAGAACAAAAAAGCGCCACATAATATAATGAGTAGTTTATTCATAGAATTTGATTGTTAATTTAATTTTTGATTAAGAAGTTTATTTACCGCCTGCATATCTGCTTTGCCCTTGCTTAACTTTTTTACTTCGCCTGCAAATAATCCTACAAGATTCTTTTTTCCCTTTTTATATTCTGAAACTTTATCGGGCATGTTGGCAAGCACTTCATCCACCCAAAGGCTAAGCGTATCATCATTTCTTTCCTGCAAAAGATTCATCTCTTTGACAACCTGCTTTGGATCTTTCGCAGGATTTTCCAGCAGTATCGGAAATATTTTTGAGGCTGCGACACCAAAACTCACCGTTCCCTCATCCACAAGCGAAATTAGCTTCGCAATTATTTCCGGCTCTCCTTGAAATTTTTCAATGCTGAGGCTGTTATCATTCAGGTAAGTTTTTATGGGCCCTAAAAGCCAATTGGCTGCCGCTTTATAATTTTTTGTATGGGCAATAATATTTTCAAAATAGGAAGCTGTAGCCCGGTCATCGGAAATAACTTTTGCGTCGGCTGCTGACAAAGAATATAGGTCAATAAATTTTTTCTCAACCGCACCGGAAAGTTCTGGTAAAGATTGCCTGATAGAATCTATTTTTTCTTCTGAAATATAAAAAGGTGCAAGGTCTGGTTCCGGAAAATAGCGGTAATCATTGGCTTCTTCCTTATTTCTTAAGGAAAAGGTAGTACCATTTGTCGCATCAAAACTCCTTGTTTCCTGGATCACCTCTTCCCGATTTTCAACTAAATTAATTAGGCGCTGTATCTCAAAATCTATTGCCTTCTTTACATTTTTTATAGAGTTGAGGTTTTTCACTTCCACCTTTGTACCTAATTCTTTTACACCTTTCAATCGTATAGAAACATTGGCGTCGCAACGCATACTTCCTTCTTCCATATTGCCATCACATATTTGCAGGTAGCGTACTACTTTCCTTATTTCAGTTACATACGCGTGGGCTTCTTCCGAAGTATGCATGTCCGGCTCGGACACAATTTCAAGCAAAGGCGTTCCTGCACGATTAAGATCTATGCAAGTAAAATTTTCATCAGCATCATGAATACTTTTACCCGCATCTTCTTCCAGGTGAATACGATTCAATAATATATTCCGTTCATTACCATCAACGTTTATTGTTATAAATCCATTTTTACAAATGGGCGTAGTGTGTTGAGATACCTGGTACCCTTTAGGAAGATCGGGATAAAAATAATTTTTTCTTGCAAAATAATTATTGCGCACAATGTCGCAATTGAAAGCGAGGCCGAGGCTTATAGCATAGTCAATAGCTTTTTTATTCATCACGGGCAGTGTGCCAGGATGGGCGAGAGATACCGCACTGATGTTGGTGTTTGGGGGATGTCCAAATGCGGTATTGTCGCCACAAAATAGTTTACTCTCCGTAAGCAACTGTGTGTGAACTTCAAGGCCAATTACCGCTTCGTATTTATCAGCTAATGACATGTCGCGAAGGTATGAAAAGACACTTCCACTTTTACTGCTTAAAGCTTAAACAAAACAAAAAGCTGTCCGAAGACAGCTTTTAGCTTTTATGAACTCAAAAAAATGGAAACTATTTATCTTATTTATGCAGATTATATTTCAATAAAATTGTAAAACTAACCTTACAGGTCTGCGCTGTTTACCGGCTTGGGAATTTTTACGTCAAAGTTCATCTCAGCATTATTCCGCTTGGCTTTGAGAGTGAAATTTTCTTTGTCTTCACTGCCCATTAACCGAGAGCGGACATTGTTTACATCGTTTACTTTTTCACCATTTATTTCGGTAATTATATCATCCTTCTTTAAACCTGCTTTTTCGGCGGGAGAGCCTTCTTCTACGCTTAATATCTTAGCTCCGCTGTTGTCTTGTGTGTCTTCAACTTTCACGCCCAGCTTTACCCTGTTGCTCATGTTCCAGCTAAAATTTTGATTTTTAAATCCCTGGATTTTTGGCATTGGTGGCATGGAAAAATTGAAATCGCTTCCGTTTTTAAAGTCCCTATCACTGTTAAAAACAAAAGCCTGGCTACTTTGCTTGCTTTCACCAAGTTTTAGTTTCATATCATTTTTCTTTCCGTCTCTTTTATAATAAACTTTCACTTCGTCATTTGGCTTGTGAGCCCGTACTGCGTCCATTAATTCAGAAGGGCTGGTGATGTCTTTATTGTCAATTTTAGTAATGATGTCGCCAACTTTAAGGCCTGCTTTTTCCGCACTGCTTCCTTTCATTACTTCATTAATCTTTACGCCATCAGTGGATTTATCTGTAACTACTCCCATGAAAGTGTGCGGTTTCCCATTTGCGGCATCATGTTTAAAAACTTCAAAATTCATATTATCGTTCCCGGGAGAGTAAAGAAAATTACCTGAGCCCCTATTCGTGCGATCCCGTTCTATTACTGTTACATCACCATCTTTATACTCGGATAATGGCTTTCCATTTACGGTTACGTTATCACCATCAATCTCAATCTTCATTTTAGAATCCTTGTCACCGTCCTTACGTATGATAATTTCTTTAGAAACTTTCTTATCAGATTTGTCTTTTTCTTTCTGGGCAAAAACTGCTACTGAACTCAGGGTTATACAAGCAGTAATAAAACCCGGGATAATTATTTTTTTCATTGTATTAATTTTAATGTACGAATATTTTAGTAGATCAAATGTAAGAACATTTTTTGAATTACGAAATCTTTCGCAAATGAATTAATTGTAACAATTTTTTTGAAATTTAGGCCGAAGCAATGGATGTGTAGCAAGAGAAATCAGGAATGAATAGAAATAGTTATGCGTAAAAAAATTCATTTCAGAACTTAAATACAGAGTGGGCAAGGTGTCTGGCCACTTGGAGTGGCCTGACACCTATCCATTAAATCAGGGATTTTACCTTTTCAATTACTTCATCCAACCTGCTTGTATCCTGGCCACCGGCAGTAGCTAAAGTTTTCTGGCCACCACCACCACCCTTTATCAATGGTGCGATTTGCTGTTTAATAATTTTCGATGCATCAAGCTCTTTATCTTTTACCAAAACTTCATCAATGCCTAGGGCTACGAATGGTTTATTGTCAACTATAGTTGTGAGGAGAACAATTCCGAAACCTTTTAAATTATTCATCAATTCGAAGCAAAGCTTTTTTAGTGCATCAGCATTTTTTACTTCTACCTGCTTGCCGATGAAATTAACTACACCGATTGTTTCAGTTTGTTTTAATAAATCTTTTGCAAGGGCTTCGAGCTGCTTCGCCTCAGATTTTTCCAATTGCTTCTTCAAATCATTATTTTCTGCAAGAAGATTTTCTATTGTTTTATTAATGTCCTTAGGATTTTTAAGGCTATCACGAATTGCCTGCATTACATCAAACTCTTTTTGAATAAAATCCTCCGCAGCTTTCCCACTAATTGCTTCTATGCGTCGCAAGCCTGCACCTACGGCGGTTTCTGAAATTATTTTAAAAAACCCCAACTCACCTGTCCGCCCAATATGCGTACCTCCACAAAGTTCAATAGAGTAAGCGGGATCAATGGTTACCACACGAACTGTATCGCCATATTTTTCTCCGAAAAGAGCCATTGCACCTGTCGCTAACGCTTCCTCTTTTTTCATTTCTTTAATAACAACCGGAAGGTCTTCTCGTATTTTCTCATTTACCAATGTTTCTACTTTTTTTATTTCTTCATCGGTAACTTTTGAGAAATGCGAAAAGTCAAATCGCAAATATTCATCATTAACAAGGCTGCCTTTTTGCTGAACATGATTGCCTAATACCTGGCGCAAAGCAGCATGCATTAAATGCGTTGCACTATGATGGACTGCAGTTTTCTTTCTTTTATCTATATCAATTTTAGCGACAACATTTGCATCAATATTTGCCGGAAGCTTTTCTGTAAAATGAATGATTAGGTCATTTTCTTTTTTTGTATTTACAACAGGAATTTTTTCTTCATCAAAAATCAATAAGCCCGTATCGCCAACCTGGCCGCCACTTTCAGCATAGAAGGGGGTATGATCTAAAATTATTTGATAAGATTCTTTGCCTTGCGATTTTGTTTTACGGTATTTTAAAACTTTGCTTTCGGTTTCGGATTTATCGTAGCCAACAAATTTTGATGAACCATTTTCGTTTAAGGTTATCCAATCTTCTGTATCAATAATACTAGCAGCACGAGAGCGATTTTTTTGCTGAAGCATTTCTTTATTGAAACTTTCTTCATCAACTTCTAAATTATTTTCTGCAAAAATTAATTTAGATAGATCCAAGGGAAATCCATAAGTATCGTACAATACAAACAAAGTACTTTCACCAATAATAGATACGGGTTTAGGATTTTGAGTTGACCCAAATTTAGTTTTACCAATTATTTGATTTATTAAGCCCAGTCCCTTTCCTAATGTCCTTAAAAAAGCTTCTTCTTCTTCCTCCACGACTTTGCTGACAAAATCTTTTTGCTTATCCAATTCAGGAAATACATTTTTAAACTGCTCTGCAATCAATGGAATCAATTTAAAAAGCATTGGTTCTTTTACATCGAGATAAGAAAAATAATACCGAACGGCTCTTCGCAGAATTCTTCTTATAACATAACCAGCACCCGTATTCGAAGGTAATTGTCCATCAGCAATAGGAAAAGCAATCGCTCTTATGTGATCTGCAATTACGCGAAAAGCGACATCTTGTTTGCTATCGGTATTTGTATATTTTTTACCTGATAATTTTTCTACTTCTTCAATCGTCCCACTAAAAATATCCGTATCATAATTACTCTGCTTATTTTGTAAAACCCTTACTAATCTTTCAAAGCCCATTCCTGTGTCAACATGCCTTGCAGGCAAAGGCTCAAGGCTTCCATCTTTCTTACGATTGTGCTGTATAAATACCACATTCCATATTTCTATTACCTGCGGATGATCGTTATTCACCAAATCTTTTCCGTTAGATTCCTTCCTTTCTTCTTCACTTCTTGTATCTACATGTATCTCTGTACAAGGACCACAGGGGCCGGTTTCACCCATCTCCCAAAAGTTGTCTTTCTTATTGCCCATGATGATGCGATCTTTGAGCTCTGCCTCGGAAAAGCCGGCAGCGCCAAGGCATTTTTTCCAATAAGAGATAGCTTCATCATCTTTTGACAAACCTTCATTTTCATCGCCTTCAAAAACGGTTACATATAATTTTTCTTTCGGTATTTTATAGATTTCTGTAAGCAATTCCCAGCTCCACGCAATGGCTTCTTCTTTAAAATATGGCGCAGGTTCGCCAGTAGCATTTCCAAAACTCCAGTTACCCAACATTTCAAACATAGTATGATGGTAAGTATCTACGCCTACTTCTTCAAGATCGTTATGCTTGCCGCTAACCCTTAAACATTTTTGTGTATCCGCAACACGCGAATAGGGCGCGCTTTTATTTCCCAGGAAAAATTCTTTAAATTGGTTCATACCCGCATTAGTAAATAGTAAGGTCGGGTCGTCTTTAATGACAATCGGCGCCGATGGAACAATCGTATGCTGTTTGGATTTGAAAAAATCAAAAAACTGCTGCCGTATTTCTGCACTTTGCATCATGTTGTTAATGAATTTTTATAATGTCCCCGCATATATTGGATTATGAGTGAGGTAGCTATCTTTGCCCGTTCTAATCAAATTTGAAAACGGCAAAGGTATTGGGTTTGGCTTCATTTACAAATAGCTTACATTCATTAAACTTTTGATAACAATATCGCACTGCATTTTTTTGGATGAAAAAAATTAAATACTACTACAATACAAATACATTACGATACGAAAAGCTTGTAACGCCGCTCCGCGTAAAGCTTTTACGCTTCTTCGGTTTTATGGCCGCCGCCATGGTTACATCCTTTGTTCTTGTTTCTTTGGCTTTTCGTTTTATCCCTTCTCCCCAATTAAAACTTGCAGAGGCACGATATAATAAGATGAAACAAAATTATGATGTACTGGAAACGCAGGCAAAGACTTTACAGCAGGAAATGGCGATGCTGGAGCAAAGAGATAACCAGGTATATCGCTCCATATTTGAAGCAAACCCATTGCCGGACAGCGCAAGAGCAAAACTTACCGAACAGAAAAATGAAGTACGAAAGGTAAAAGCAATAAATGATGAAGAGTTGGGTAACGAGCTTGCGAAAACATTGAATAATATTAATGCAAGAATTACCTACCAGTTTGCAAGTTATAATGGCATTGAAAAGCTGATAAAAAACCAGGGAGAAAAATTAGCCAGCATTCCTGCAATACAGCCGGTGAGCAATCGTGATCTTGACAGGATAGCTTCAGGTTTTGGCATGAGAATTGACCCGGTATATGGCACGCCGAAAATGCACAAAGGACTTGACTTTACCGCACCGCAGGGAACACCAATTTATGCAACCGGTGATGGAACTATAGCTGAAGCAGGATTTTCAGAAGATGGATATGGAAATAAAGTGGTTATAAATCACGGGTATGGATACCAGACATTGTATGGACACATGATAAAAGTAAAGGTGAGAGCCAGGCAGAAAGTAAAGCGTGGGGAAGTAATAGGATGGGTGGGAAGTACCGGTAAAAGCACAGGCCCGCATTGTCACTACGAAGTGCATGTGAATGGGCAGGAAGTAGATCCGGTTTACTTTTTTTATAATGATCTTACACCGGAGCAGTTTGACCGGTTATTAAAAATTG
>JBDTSD010000114.1:0-14466 GCA_039931355.1 Ginsengibacter sp. | reverse complement strand
GCTGGTTTATCTGTTGGCCCATCTGCAGAATTGTTAAGAAAACCAACTGTTCTGCTTCGCGGCAATGAAATTACTTTATATGTTGTAGATGGCATTCCTATTAGTTCTGATACATGGAACATTAGCCCTGATGATATAGAATCCTATACAGTATTGAAAGGCCCCACTGCGGCGGCATTGTATGGAAGTCGTGCACAGTACGGCGCTATTTTAATTACAACTAAGAAGGGAAATAAGAATCGCAAAGGATGGACGGTTGAAATAAATTCAACCAATTCAATTGATAAAGGATTTCTTGCTTTTCCAAGAGTGCAGGATGAATATGGCCCCGGTGAAAACGCACTCTATGCCTTTGGTAACGGTTTGGGCGGTGGCTTAAATGATGCTGATTATGATATATGGGGACCTAAGTTTGAAGGGCAGTTAATACCACAATGGGACGGAGAGTATGATCCCAATCAAACATACACTACAACTTTTCCGGGTGGGTATGTTTGGAAAGGAAACATTAAGCCTACACCTTTTGTTGCACGTGGCAAGGGCAATTTGGATCGTTTTTTAAGAGCGGGCTTTCAAACCACCAATAATATTTCTCTGGGCGCTGCAGGCGATAATTATAATCTCCGTTTTTCTCTTTCACATTCTTACCAAGAAAGTATTATTCCCAATATGGAATTGAACATTACGAATTTCAATGTCTATGGCTCTTTCAATCCTTCAAAACGTTTGAAGATTGAAGCCAACATGAACTTCAACAGGCAATACACTCCTAATTACCCTGATGTGGATTATGGGCCTAATAGTTTGATATATAATATGTCAGTATGGACAGGAGATGACTGGGATGTGGAGTCTCCGTTAATCAAAGGCGAATGGCAACCTGGTAAAGTAGGAACACAAAATATTTTTGCAGAATATCAGCGTTACCACAATCCCTGGTTTATGGTGAATGAATGGCTGCGCGGCCATCATAAGTCAGATCTATATAGCTATGTTTCTGCAAATTTCAAGATCAATGATAATCTCAATGTTACGGGGCGTACACAGGTAACTACGTATAATTTATTAAGAACAGAAAAAATGCCTTACTCTGCCCATCCTTATGGCAGGGAAGGTAACAAAGGTGACTATAGGGAAGATCACCGCAATCTTTTCGAAAATAATAGTGAAGTGTTGCTGAACTATAATTATACGGTAAAGAACTTTTTAAACCTTTCCGGTTTTGTGGGTGGCAGCTTAAGGTCGCTTTCATACAATTCAAATTTTACCTCTACCGATTATTTGAGTGTTCCCGGTGTGTATAGTTTTAGTAACTCACTCAACCCGGTTCAATCAAACAGCTTTGCATCGGACATGAGAGTCTTAAGCGCTTATGGTTCACTCGATGCTTCATTTGATAAATATGCAACGCTGTCTTTCACAGGCAGGGTTGATAAATCGTCAGCTTTGCCCCAGAATCATAACAGTTATTTTTATCCAAGTATTTCTTTTGCTTCAGTCATTTCAGACTATGTGCATTTGCCTGAAGGAATTTCATTTTTGAAAATACGTGGTTCTTTTGCAGATGTCCATGGCGATGCAACATCTGCTACTATCGGCATGGCACCTTTTTCTACTATTTCTGCATTTGGCAATACACCTTCAGGCACCTCATTATTTGATTATCCGTTGGACTACGGAAATAATTATTCCTCTCCTTATGGCGGCCCTGATTACTCATTGATCCCGGTTTACTCTACTTTGAAACCATACAATAACCAGGCTGCTGCTACATACTCTACCCAAATTGTTGATCCGAATATCAAAACATTCAATCGTGTAAACTTTGAGGAAGGTTTTGATATAAAATTTTTGAGAAACAGGTTAGGATTAAGCGCTACTGCTTTTCAATATATTGACGGGCCGAGAATATTATATAACCCGATCTCAACAGCAAGCGGTTATGGCACTTATGTTTTAAACGCTTTAAAAACAAAAAAAACAGGATATGAAGTTTCAATCTCCGGTACACCGGTAAAAACAAGCAATGGATTTGCGTGGGATGTATTGGTCAATGTTTCCACTTTCCAGGATAGATACCTGGAACTGCCGCCCGGCCAAACATCCTATAATACTTTCTTTAAAAATGGAGATCGCATAGATAAATTTTACAGTAGCGCTTTTGTAAGAACCCCCGAGGGCCAGATTATTAATGATGCCGCAGGAAAACCATTGTCCAATCCTGTTTCGCAATTCCTGGGATATCTGAATGCAAAATATCAATGGGCGGTACACAACGAAGTTTCGTGGAAAGGCCTTTCTCTTGGTTTCCAGTTTGACGGCAGTGTGGGCGGAGTTACTACTGACTATATGCATAACAAAACTATGCGGGGAGGAAGAAATATTGAAACTGTTGAAGGTGCCCTGGGAGCAGCAAGATCAACCGACAATGATCATGCGGGAGATCCCACCTATCCCGGCGTATACGTAGGCGAAGGCGTATATGTGTCAAACAGTACATCTATCAACTATGATGGTCAGACAGGGGCTATTCTTAACTACAAAGATCTTCAGTTTGCAAATAACACACAGGTAGTGCAAGTGCAGGATTATGTGAGCAAGTATTATAATATTAGTGAAGCCAATTTGATGAGCAAGACATTTGCAAAGCTCCGGGAAGTTACCATTGGTTATAGTTTGCGCGACAAGATGCTGAATAAAAGTTTTATCAGTAAAGTCACTCTTTCATTGGTAGGCCGCAACCTGCTTTATTTCTATAAAGACAAAAGGTTTAAAGATGTGGATCTTGATCAATATAATTATCAGCAAGGCGGTACTGGCCTGCAATCTCCTACTACCCGCAGGTATGGGTTTAACATTAACGTTGTATTCTGAAAAACAAAAAACTAAAAAAATGAAACGTACATTTTATATACTTTTTATTGCAATCATTGCCCTGGCAGGTGCAGGTTGTAAAAAAACATTCGAAGACTTAAATCTAAATGAAAACAAGCCTACGAGTGTTCCGGCTTCCTTATTATTTAATCAAATTTTAAACGACTTGTTTGATGCACCTTACGGAGCAGGTGAAAGGTACTCGCAGTATTTTTTATGCAACTATGATTACTACGGCAACAACCGATACGATTTTGGCTCTGGTGATAATTACTATAATACGCTGAAAAATGCAAACAAAATGGTTGATGAAGCAGCGAATAGCGGCTTGCCCGAACTAAATTCTTATGAGGCAATGGCAAAATTCTTCAAGGCATATTTTTTTACAAAGATGAGCCTGGAAATGGGCGATATACCAATGACGGATGCTTTGCTGGGTTCAGCTGATCTTACTCCGGCTTATGATGCCCAAAAAACAGTTTTCCTGAAAGCTTTTCTATGGCTTGACAGCGCCAATACTGAGTTAGCGCAATTGATTGCCAGCAATGCTACCATCAGTGGCGATATTTATTTCAATAACGATCTTTCAAAATGGAGAAAGGTGGTTAATACATTTCACATACGCCTTTTGATTGAATTAAGTAAAAAAGAAAGTGACCCTGATCTGAATATCAAGCAACAATTTGCTACTATACTGGGTGATGCAAATAAATATCCAATCATGACCGGCATGGATGATAACCTGCAGTACCAGTTTATTCATCCCACAAACGATTACCCGATGAACCCGGATAATTTTGGATTTGATGCGTTGCGTTATAACACATCTGCTACCTATATAAGTCTTCTTACACAAACTAAAGATCCGCGGGTTTTTGTAACAGCAGAACCGGCTTCAGCCTTGGTTGCAGGAGGCAAGAGCCCTACCAGTTTCGATGCTTTTTTAGGCGCTGACCCGGGAGAGGATTTGGGCACAATGTATGTAAAAGGAAATAGTGGCCAGTATTCTTTAATTAACCGCAAGCATTATTATGAAACATATACCGGCGAACCTAGTATTCAGATAGGTTATCCTGAATTGATGTTTACCATTGCCGAAGCGATCAACAGGGGTTGGATCAGCTCGGGCCCGTTAGGCAACGCGGAAGCGTATTATACAGAAGGTATTAAAGCCTCTATGTCTTTTTATGGCATTCCAGCATCAGGCTCGTTCTCTGCTTATTTTTATCAATCCGGAGCCCCCGGCTCAAACGCGGTTTATAATTCTTATAGTATAAGTTTCGATTTCAATACTTTTTACAATCAGCTTTCTGTGAAATATGCGGGCAATAATAATACAGGGCTAACACAAATATTGAAGGAAAGATATATTGCATTATTCCGCCACTCCGGATATGAATCATATTTTACCTATCGGAGAACAGGTGTGCCCACATTTACAACCGGGCCGGGTACTGGTAATGGAGGAAGAATCGCTATGCGGGCCAAATATCCGGGGTCAGAAGTTACCGCAAATACTGAAAACTACCAGGCTGCCTTGAAGGATCAGTTTGGTGGTAATGATGATATTAACGGTACCATGTGGTTGCTGAAATGATTAGAAATTACAGTCAGTTGTTCATTTAGGGACGTAAGACTTTTTTTGCGTCCCGCTTTTCAAAATTTAACTCATGCGTAAAAGTCTTTTCCTTTTTTTATTAATATTAATAAGCTGCTCAATTGAAATTTTTGCTCAGCAGAAAACAGAAAACCTGGTAGTCGTTACACTGGATGGAATGCGCTGGGAAGAAGTATATGGCGGTGCTGATTCCGCATTGCTATTAAACAAGAAATTTACAAGAGACAGCGCAGGTACAAGCTCAAAATTTTGGGATGATGATATAGATGTAAGAAGAAAAAAACTGTTTCCTTTTTTATGGAGCACGGTTGTAAGTAAAGGTCAGTTATACGGCAACAGGTGGAAAGGCAACGAAGTGAATAATGCCAATCGGTATTGGTTTTCATATCCCGGCTATAATGAAATATTTACCGGCTACCCGGATACGTTAGTAAACTCCAATGATAAGATATGGAATAAAAATATAAACGTGCTTGAGTATATAAACAAGCAGCCTGGCTTTAAAAATAAAGTAGCCGCCTTTTCTACATGGGATGTGTTCCCCTATATTTTGAACAAACAAAGAAGTGGTATTTATGTAAACAGTGATACGGATTCTTTGCCATACACTACGGAAAAATTCAAACTGATTGATGATATACAATCACTCACCACACGCCCGATTGGTGTTCGCCCGGATGTGCTTACTTACGCAGCAGCGAGAGAGTATATGAAAGAAATGAAACCTAAGGTGTTGTATATAGCATTTGATGAAACGGATGATCTTGCCCACGCCGGCATGTACGATCAGTATCTTGGAAGTGCTTACGCAGAAGACCGTATGCTTGAAGACCTTTGGAACTATATACAATCAACGCCGCAGTATAAAAACAAAACGACATTGATTATAACCTGCGACCATGGACGGGGAGACAAGATAAAAGAAAACTGGCAGCATCATGGTTCAAAGATCGAGGATGCAGGACAAATATGGATTGCGGCAATGGGACCTGATACAAAAGTGATGGGTGAGATAACTAACGGAAGTGTTTTGTACCAGCAACAACTTGCGGCAACATTTGCAAAATTGCTTGGCTTTACATTCACGGCAAACCATACAGTTGCAGCACCCATTGAAAGTATTTATAAGAATGGAATAATGAATGCGACAAGCAGTAAATGATTTGAATTATTTAATAAAAATATTTACTCATAAATTTATAAAACCCTTAAACAATCCATGTCCCTCTCCCCTTGGGGAGAGGGGTTGGGGTGAGGGGTAAGGCCACGCCATGACTCAACGAGAAGCCATACAAATCACAGACGAAATTCTTTCGCTATACAGACAGTATGGCAACGAAGATTATATAGGTGAGCCAGTTTCACAAATTGAACACATGTGCCAATGCGCAGAATTAGCTGAGAAAGAAAATTATGACGATGAGGTAATACTTGCTGCTTTCTTTCATGATATTGGCCACTTATGTGAGCACATTATGGAGGTGGATTATATGGATGATTATGGAATAGTTGATCATGAAAAAATTGGCGCTGATTATTTAAAGAGCAAAGGTTTTTCAAAAAAAATCACCAGCCTGATTGCCTCACATGTAAATGCAAAACGTTACCTCACTTTGGTTTCTGCTGAATATTATGATAAGCTTTCAGAAGCCAGTAAAGCCACCTTAAATTTCCAGGGCGGCCGCATGACTGAGAAAGAAGCAAAAGCTTTTGAAAAAGATAAATGGTTTTCCTTATACCTCACGCTGCGAGGATGGGATGAGAAAGCAAAAGAAGAAAATGTTCCGTTGCCAAATCTCAACCACTATCGAATTATGATGATTAAGCATCTAACCCAAAATTAAAATTAGCATGAGCATTGAATTGGTAGTATTTGACATTGCAGGCACCACTGTAAGAGACAAAGGAAACATCAATGATGTTTTCAGGGATGCATTTTCTAATGCGGGAATGAAGGTTAATGCAAAAGATGTTGATGGCGTAATGGGCTACAGGAAAAAGGAAGCCATAAAAATAATTGTCTCCAAATATAAGCCCGGCTCTCAAGATGATGTTGATTTTATAGAAGGCATTCATGAAGATTTTACGAAACAAATGGTTGCATTTTATGAGGCGGATGAAAGCCTTTCTCCGTTGCCATTTGCTGAAAAAGTTTTCCAGGAATTGCAAAGTAATAAGATAAAAGTTGCATTGAATACAGGTTTTACAAAAGTTATTACGGCGCCAATATTAAAAAGATTAGGTTGGGACACCGCAGATTTTATTGACCAGGTAATTTGCAGCGATGAAGTCCCGGAAGGGCGTCCGCATTCCTATATGATAGAAAAGCTGAGGAGAGATCTTAAGATAAGCTATCCTGAAAATGTGGCGAAAGTTGGCGATACAAAAGTTGATATCGAAGAAGGAAAGAATGCGGGATGCGGCATAGTGATAGCTGTAACAACCGGCGCTTATACAAAGCAAGAGTTAGCGAAATATCACCCTGACCATATAATAGATTCCCTGGAACAATTGCCTTCTTTAATTCTGTAACTGTGCAGGCAGCCTCAATAAAAATTAACCGGCTTAAATATCGGGATACATACGTCGCCATCTTTGCGGCTATCATTACCTTTCTTACTTATGCATCTGTTTATGCATTCCGGAAACCCTTTACCGTTGGCAGTTTCAGCCATGCCCCGCTTATATTTGGTATGGATTATAAAGATGCGCTGGTAATAACCCAGGTGCTGGGGTACATGCTGAGCAAGTTCTATGGAATAAAATTTATTGCTGAATTAAAACGTTTCGGACGTGGTAAATTGATTCTATTATTAGTGGTAATTTCGTGGCTTGCCTTGTTGCTGTTTGCAATAATTCCCGCGCCATATAACATCATTTTTTTATTCATCAATGGTTTTCCTTTAGGCCTTCTCTGGGGCATCATTTTCACTTTTGTTGAGGGAAGAAAAGCAACGGATTTTATCGGAGCTGCACTCGCTGTTAGCTTTATTTTTTCATCCGGCTTTGTAAAGTCTGTTGCAAAATACTTGCAGGTTGATTTCAATGTTACAGACTGGTGGTTGCCTTTTTTCACCGGCCTTGTTTTTATCTTACCATTGTTGCTTTTTGTTTACTTGCTCGAAAAAATCCCTTGTCCTTCTGAAGAAGATATTGAAAGCCGCGTCGTACGCTTACCGATGACAAAGGCGGAAAGAAAAAATTTCTTTTCGGAATTTCGTTATGGATTAATTGTGCTAATTATTCTTTATGTTTTCCTAACAATTTTTCGCGACATCCGCGATAATTTTGCTGCTGATATCTGGCGTGAATTGGGGTTTGGTAATCAACCTTCTATTTTTACTGCAACAGAAATTCCGATCACCATTATTGTGTTGGTGCTTATCGGCAGCATGATTTTAATTCGCAACAATCGAAAGGCTTTAGTGATTACACACATAATTATTGTTGCAGGTTTTTTAATGGCAGGCATAAGCTCATGGATGTTCATCAACCATCATCTTTCTCCTTTTATGTGGATGACCCTTGTTGGTCTTGGATTGTATCTGGGTTACATTCCCTTCAATTGTATTTTATTTGAACGGCTTATTGCAACGTTTAAAGCGGGCGGCAACGTTGGTTTTCTCATGTACATTTCTGATTCATTCGGCTACCTGGGAAGCGTTGGCGTTATTATTACTAAAACGATATTTGGCAATAAATTGCAATGGGCAATGGTATATTCTCACGGTGTAATATATCTATCGGTAGTTGGAATTGTGGGGACTTTATTGGCATTGCAATATTTTGGAAAGAAAAAGCCCCATCCCAACCCTTCCCCGAAGGGGAAGGATATGATTTACCATCGGGCATCTGAATGTATACAATAATAAATTGAACTCTACTTATCAATCAGGATTATAAATGCTATCTAATAAGTTAATTCCTTCTCCGTCGGGGAAGGATTGGGATGGGGCCGCAATTGTCATCGGCTCTGGAATAGTGGGCCTCGCAACTGCCCGTGCTCTTTCGTTAAAAGGGTTTCGTGTAACCGTGATAGAGAGATCAGGCAAAGCGGCTGGTGCATCGGTAAGAAATTTTGGTATGATATGGCCAATTGGCCAACCCTATGGAAAGATGTATGATCGCGCCATTCGCAGCAGAAATGTTTGGAAAGAAATTGCAGATGAAGCTGGCTTTTGGAAAGATGAATGCGGAAGCCTGCACCTCGCTTATCGTGAAGATGAATGGAAAGTTTTGCAGGAATTAAATGAAGTTTTTAAAAATAACGGCCGGCCTGTGAGCTTAAAAAAGCCTGGGGAAATTGTAGAAAAATTTAATGGCGTAAATCCAAAAAATTTAATTGGCGGATTGTTTAGTGAAACGGAATTGATCATTGATCCCAGAGAAGCAGTTTCATTGTTGCCGGCATATCTATCCGAAAAATATAATGTTCATTTTATCTGGAATAAAAATGTTAGCGCTGTTGAAACAAATAAGGTGTGGATGGGAGAAGAGTTTCTGCAGGCAGATCTAGTTTGCGTTTGTTCCGGAGCTGATTTTGAAACTTTGTTTCCTGAAAAATTTGAAGAATTGAAACTTACAAAATGCAAGTTGCAGATGATGCGATTTGTGAATAACAATGCAGATTTCAGGATTGGAACCGCGCTCTGCGGCGGCCTTTCTCTTATTCATTATGAAAGCTTCAAAGCTGCTGCATCATTGCCTCTTTTGAAAGAAAGGTATATCAATGAACTTCCGCACTATTTAAAATTGGGTATTCATGTGATGGTTTCTCAAAATGGAAAAGGTGAACTTACTGTTGGCGATTCTCATGAATACGGATTGACTTTTTCCCCTTTTGATGAAGCTTATATTAATGATCTTATTACTACTTATCTCAAAACATTTGCGCTTACTGATAACTGGAATTTAATTCAATCGTGGCATGGCATTTATCCAAAAATGCCAAATGGCAAAACAGATGTTTTCATAAAAGCAGAAGATGGTATTTATATAATAAATGGCCTTGGGGGTGCGGGAATGACTTTGTCCTTTGGCTTCGCAGAAGAAGTGATTGAAAAAATATTATCGAAATGATAAGCTCGGAATATTTTGCTTGTCGTTTTTTCTAACTGCTGACATTTACTTTACTTCCCATCTGCCAATACCATATAACCAGGGTCTTCCATAATATTTACATCAATTATATCATCCGCATTTTGCAAAAGCCTCCGGCAATCTTTACTAAGATGACGCAGGTGCAAAATCTTTCCTGCAGTGCGGTAACGTTCTGTTAGTTTGTTCAATGCGTCAATGCCTGACATGTCTGCAACACGGCTTTCCCTGAAATCAATAATTACTTCTTTTGGATCATCGGCTACATTAAATTTTTCATTGAAAGCGCTAACAGATCCAAAAAATAAGGGGCCGAAAATTTCATAATGCTTCGCACCATTGTCATCAGTATATTTTCTTGCCCGGATTCGCTTTGCATTTTCCCAGGCAAAAACCAATGCTGAAATCACTACACCAATTAATACGGCCAAAGCCAGGTTGTGAAGCAATATGGTAATTGCTGCCACCAGCATACCAACAATAATATCATGCGTTGGCATTTTTCCAATCATTCGGATGCTTGCCCATTCGAAGGTGCCGATAGCCACCATTATCATTACGCCGGTAAGCGCAGCCATGGGCACTTTTTCAATAAGGCCTGAGCCAAACATGATAAAAACTAGAAGCATAGTTGCCGCTACAATGCCCGACAGTCTTGCTCTTGCGCCCGAAGAAATATTTATTAAACTTTGCCCGATCATTGCACAACCACCCATTCCGGAAAATATGCCTGTAATAAAGTTAGCTGCGCCCTGTGCTACCGCTTCTTTGTTTCCGCTTCCTCTTGTTTCAGTTATTTCGTCAATTAGATTTAGCGTTAAGAGGCTTTCAGTCAAACCGACACCTGCAATAATCAATGCGAAGGGGAAAATGATTTTTAAAGTTTCAAATGAAAAGGGAATATCAGGAATATGAAAGGGTGGAAACCCGCCCTGGATTGATGCAATATCACCCACCGTTTTTGTATCTATATTAAAGCCAATAATGATGGCCGAAACAATTAGAATTGCAGTAAGCGCAGCGGGGATTTTTTTTGTCAGTTTTGGCAATCCCCAAATAATAGCCACGGTAAGTACAACAAATCCCAACATCATGTATAAGCTTGTTCCCGTCATCCAGTGAAGTACGCCATTTGCATCTTCTGTTTTAAACTGTGTAAGCTGGGACATGAAAATAATAATTGCCAGGCCATTTACAAATCCAAACATTACTGGCTGCGGCACAAGGCGAATGAATTTTCCCAATCGAAAAAAACCTGCTGTCATTTGAATGATGCCCGCAAGCACAACGGCGGCAAAAATATATTCAACTCCATGCGATTTTACCAGGCTTACAATCACGACAGCTACCGCACCCGTTGCTCCTGAAATCATTCCGGGGCGGCCTCCAAATATTGATGTAATGAGGCCCATGGTAAATGCCGCATATAATCCTGTAAGTGGCGACAGACCTGCAATTATGGAAAATGCGACTGCTTCAGGTATCAGCGCAAGTGCTACAGTTAAGCCTGATAATATTTCATTTTTATAATCAACCTTTTGTTGAAAATCAAATAAATTGAGGACAGCCTTCATATTAATGAAGTTTAAATTGTTTAAATATTTTTTAGGAAAAGCCCTTTGAAATAAAGGATAAATGTTAGTAATAATTTCCCATCAGTGCCGGGTACAAACAAAAAATATCTTCTTTTGGCGCGAAACTAAGGTAAATATAGTAATGGGCTATCGGAAGGAAAATGCAATGGATGTACAAGATTTTCAAAACTATTTATATAAAATAGTCCCACTTACTGAGGCGGCAAATTTTCCATTCTTTTCCAAGAACATCAACGATGAAGATGAGTTTGAAGCGAATGAAATGTCGGTAAAAGCAGCAGATAATATGCTGAAGCAACTGCTTCGATGGACGAAAGGATTGAAGACGATAAAAGAAGATAAGGGATAGATAAATTGAAATCAATTTCTCTCAAAAACTTTTTCACCATTTACAAAAGTCATCAAAACTTTTGTACCTAAAATTGACTTTTCATCACCTTTCATGAGGTCTGTATCGAGCAATACAAAGTCAGCAAACTTTCCTTTTTCGATACTGCCTTTTTCATTTTCTTCAAAATTACTTTTGGCTGCCCATATCGTCATGCCCCGTATTGCATCTTCACGGCTTAGAGCATTGTCTATTTGAAAACCCTTGGCGGGCCAGCCTTTTGCATCTTTGCGAAAGACGGCGGCATAAAAAGTTTTGATAGGGGAGATGTCTTCTACCGGAAAATCTGTCCCCAGCGGAATCCACCCATTTTGCTTTTTCAAATCATTATATGCATAAGCATATTGCAAACGCTCCGTACCAAGGCGGTCGCCTGCCCAATACATATCAGATGTCGCATGTGTAGGCTGTACCGAAGGAATAATATTGTAATCACCAAAAAAATAAAAATCATTTTTATTAATAACCTGTGAATGCTCTATCCTCCACCGCAGGTCATTTTTCCCTTTTAAATATTTTGCATAAACATGCAACATAGTTCTGTTGCCGGAATCTCCAATTGCATGCGTACACATTTGAAATCCGTGTTGGTAAATTATGTTGGCCATTGAATCAAAATGCTCCTGCGAACTTAGCAGAAAGCCACTCCAGCCGGGCTGATCAGTATAAGGTTGCAGCAAGCACGCACCCCTGGAACCCAGAGCACCATCGGCATATAACTTAAACGATCGCACATTCAACCTGTCTGTTTTTATTTTTCCTTTCGCAAGTAAAAAATCGTAATTCTCTTTTGCATCGCTTAGCATCACGTACATGCGCATCTTCAATTCGTTGCTTTCTTGTAGTGATTGTATAAATATTGCCAGGCGATAGTTCAATCCGCAATCATCAATGGTCGTTAATCCCGCAGCGAAACAATTTTTCTGCGCATCTAATAATGCGGTCTTAATTTTTTCTTTAGAGTCTGATGGTATTTTTTTATAAACAAGAGAGGTTGCATTATCAATCAGGATGCCTGTTAATTCCCCGTTTTTTACTTCTATTTCTCCGCCGGATATTTTATCTCCTGCTGCAATGCCTGCCAGGTCGAGTGCTTTTTTATTCGCGATTACTGCGTGTCCATCAACCCTTGATAAAATCACCGGCCGGCCAGGAAATAATTCATTTAATTTTTCATTAGTTGGAAACTCTTTTATCTCCCAGTCATTTTGATCCCATCCATTTCCAATGATCCAGTCTTCTTTATTTTTTTCTGAAAATAATTTAAGCCGTGCAAGAACTTCCTCCCAGCTTGTTGTACCTACCAGGTCTGCATTTTGGAGGCTTAGCCCATATTCTACAAAGTGAGCGTGTGCATCTATTAAGCCAGGGAAAATAAATTTTCCTTTAGCATCAATTTTTGTTACTGCGTCATATTTATTCAGAAGATTATCACTTTTACCGACGTCAATAATTTTGCCTGCCTTAACTGCGAATGCTTCCGCTATTGTAAAGTCGCTATCAACTGTATATACATGTGCGTTGTATATCAATAGATCTGCTTTTTCTTTTGCTTGTATTGTTGCCGTAACTATTAGGAAACAGGCAAACGATAATAGGAACTTCATGCAAAAAGTTTTTCTAAAGATAGCGTTACTCAAGTGTATAAAGGGTCACCCATGCCTGCTTTTAAGTAATATTTTTTTAGATTAAAGAGGCATTGCCCGCAACTCTTGAGAAATAGTAAAAATTTTCAAAAGAAATATTTTTTAATCATTCGTCTGGCAGGGATTTTGCGCTTTAGCGATTGCTTAGAAAATTGGTTTTCTCCACGGAATACCTCCCTCCTGTTCCCAGAAGAATTTATTATTTACTCAATTTAACTGCCTGGTCATGAAAATTCTCCGTTCTTCTTTTTTATTGCTTGTCATTTTTACACTTTTCTCCCTGCAGCAAACTGCAAATGCGCAAACCCTAACACCTCGCGCCAACGTATCAATGGCGCCAAACACAAATGGTTACTACGAATATTTACCTGTGGGATACAATCCCCAGGGTAGCCAGAAATATCCTTTGTTGATAGCCTTTGGCGGCCTGAGCCAAAATGGTAATGGAACATTGGCGCAGCTCGATTATGTGTTTTCTAATTGGGGAGGACCTGGGTGGCAAATTCAAAATGGAAAATTTCCATCTTCTTTTACAGTAAATGGGCAGTTGTACAGGTTCATTGTTATATTACCACAATTTAGCAGCAGTGCTTCACCAGCAAATGTTGACCAGGTAATTACCTATTTGCTTGCAAACTACCAGGCAGATCCTAATAGGGTTTACATTACGGGTAATAGTTCCGGAGGAGCTTATTGCTGGGATTACCCGGGGGCAAGCACTCTATATAGCCAGCGTATTGCAGCGACCATCCCAACATGCGCAGCGTCAAGTTATACACTTAGCAAAGCTCAAAACATTGCAGCTACAAACTTGCCCGTGTGGGCAACGCATAATGATCATGACCCTACGGTGTCGGTGTACAACACGATTAATTTTGTAAACGGGATAAATAGCCTTGCCAGTCCCCCAACACCTCGTGCACGCATGTCTATTTTCCAGGAAGCCAGCCATAATTGTGCTGACTCAACTTTTAATCCTGTATATGGTGTACATACCTCTACTGGACTAAATATTTATGAATGGCTGCTTACCAATACAAGATCAACTTCAACTGCATGTAATGCGCCGGCAGGGCTTACTACTTCTTCTATTACTTCCAGCAGTGCAAATATTTCATGGGGCGGTGTTTCAGGGGCAAATAATTACGATATAGATTATAAAGCAACCAGCTCTTCCACCTGGATAAGCCGTGTGTCGGGCACTACTTCTACTTCTTCCAACCTTACAGGATTAGCAGCTTCCACTTC
>JBDTSD010000113.1:0-14546 GCA_039931355.1 Ginsengibacter sp. | reverse complement strand
CCATGACTGAAAATTATTGGTTGCAACAACAGCATTAAAGTCGCCCGACAGAACTTAGGTGGATAAAAATCATTTGTATCATTCAAAGGTTAGCACATGGTTTCTACAAAAAATAAAGTGGGTACAATAAAGCTGGAGTTTTAAAAGAACCAATTACTATTTTATGCCTTTTCAAAAACTTCGCAACACAACTTTATTAAAGTCACCTGCTCCGATTCTATTTATCGTGTAAGGAACCATCCAAAAAAGAAATTTCATCAAAAAAAATTATCAATTTTTAAAATAGTTCTTCCAATTAATCGAGGAAAATTATACGATAACAGGTAGTTATCTTTGCAAACTTCAACAAAGCAGATTATTAAATTCACATGACAAAGGGGGCAAGAACAAGGAAAGCAAATGAGGAGGCAGCAATAAGAACCACCTACTTTAGCATAGCTACCAACACCGGTTTGGCAATGATAAAAGGGTTAGGCGGCTTTTTTGGAAATTCATATGCATTAATCGCCGATGCCATTGAGTCAACAACCGATATCTTTTCATCTTTTTTAGTTTTATTTGGGCTGAAATATGCAAACCGCCCGCCCGATAAAAATCATCCCTACGGCCACGGTAAAGCTGAACCCCTCATTACATTTCTTGTCGTTGGTTTTTTAATGACTTCCGCCACAATCATTGCGTACGAATGCATAAAAAATATTGGAACTCCTCACGATCTGCCCAAGCTTTGGACGCTATTTGTTATTGGGCCAATAATTATTTGGAAAGAAATTTCGTATCGCATCGTAATGAAAAAGGGTAAAGAAACAAATAGCTCTGCATTGAAAGCGGATGCGTGGCATCACCGCAGCGACGCGATCACTTCCATTGCTGCGTTTATCGGGATTTCGATTGCGTTAATCATGGGCAAAGGCTACGAGTCGGCAGATGATTGGGCTGCTCTTTTTGCTTCGGGCTTTATTTATTATAACAGCTATTTAATTTTCAGGCCAGCGCTGGGTGAAATTATGGATGAAAATGTCTACGATGATTTGATTACAGAAATCAGGCAAATTTCATTGACGGTTCATGGAGTAATTGCCACTGAAAAATGTTTTATTAGAAAAGCAGGAATGCAGTTTCATGTGGATCTTCATGCAATGGTTGATTCCAATATTTCCGTGCAGGATGGACATGATATTGCACATACGCTTAAAGACACCTTGCGTGAAGAACTAACGCAATTGGGACATGTATTGATTCACATTGAACCAAAGCAAAGATAGACCGATACATCATTTTCAATCGGGAAATAACCGTTTGTACCACTGTCAAACATCTTTGAGCCACGTACAGGCATAGAGAGGTTCCAAAGGAACACAGGCCTAAATTCCTTTCATATTTTTTCAACAACCTTCTTGAAGAGCCGAACTCTTTAAAAAACAATGATCGGCCCGCTTTAATTCCTACCGAATTAAAAAATAAATATAGGAGGCAACTAATTATTATTTAATGCCGATTTAGTTAAAAGAATAAATAAAGCTTTGATATCTGAAGAAGAATTAAACCGGCATATCAGGGGGTGCGCCCTGAATAAAAGAGAAAGTCAAAAAAAAATATATGAGACATTCTTTGGCTTTGGCATGGCTATTTGCAACAACTACACTAAAAGAAATGAAGATTCGGTGGAAGTCCTGAACGATAGCTTTCTTAAGATTTTCAAAGAAATTCATCGCTTCGAGCCCGCATATGATAGTGGCATAAATTCATTCAAAGGATGGCTCAGAAAAATAATAACTTACACAGCTATTGATCACGGCAGGAAATACAACAAGCATTACTTTAGCGGCGATTCCGATAAATCTTTAACTAATCTTCCGATCAAAGAGGAAAACGCACTCGATGTTATTTCTTATCATGAGATAATCTATGCAACCCGGAAACTTTCTCCTGCTTACCGCAGCGCTCTGAATCTATTCATCGTTCATGGATTCAGTCACGAGGAAATTGCAAAGCTGTTAGGGATTACTGCGGGTACTTCAAAATCGAACCTTTCAAAAGCAAGACATAGATTCAAGCAGATATTAGAAAAGGACTTTCAACTTTACAGGTAAAATGTGGTATAAGCAAGATGATATTAATAGTGAATATCGTGCAAGCTATGATCACTCCTTTCATTCACGTCACGCGTGGAAGCGAATGCTAAAGATGCTGAATAAACATCTGCCAGAGAAAGAAGAAAAAAGGACCAGGCATTTTCCGGGCCTTATTAATTCTTTCCTCATAAGAAAAAAAGCAGTCGTTGATTTTTTACAGTCGTTGAATCCCTTCTTCGGAAAATTAAAATGAATTGCAGGATCAATAAATAACAATCGTAACTAAATTGAACTTTTATTGCCCGTTGATCCTAAACAAAATGAAAAGAAAATTCATTCGTGATTTATCTGTCAATACTTTCCAGGTAATAATAAACCAGGTGAGCGGGTTGGTAATTTTTTACATATTGTCTGCTTACTTTTCCAAAAATATTTTTGGCGAAATAAATTGGTCTTTGGCAATTCTGCTGGCTGTCTTTAGCATTCTTTCTCTTGGTATTGACCAGGTAGCAGTAAAAAAAATTGCGGCAGGTAAAAATCCCCATTCCATACTTTCAATTTATTTTACACATGTATTAATTGCCGGCGGCCTGTTCTACATTTTTTTATTAGCTTGTTTTTTTATTTTCCCCCATATTCTTCAGAACCATTTTCTGCTTCTATTTCTTGGCATCGGAAAGCTCATGATATTTTTGTCAACTCCATTTAAGCAGTTGGCAAATGGGCTCGAAAAATTCAGGGCATTACTTTATATGTCAGTGTGCTCCAATGTCGCGAGAAGTTCATTTTTAATTCTATATTCTCTTTTTGCAAAGCCTGAGCTGGCAACCGTTATTATTATTTTTATCGTTGGAGACTCCGCTGAATTATTGGTATCATTTTTAATAACAAAGAAATTCATAAGAATTCCCGTGTCTGTAAAACTCAATAAGATTGAGTATTTAAATCTTATTAAAGAATCTATGCCGCAGGTGGGTGTAGTAATTTTTACTTCAGCAATAGCCCGTTTCGATTGGATTATCCTCGGCATTCTTTCTTCTAACATTATTGTAGCCGAATATAGTTTTGCTTTTAAAGCATTTGAGTTAGCTACTCTTCCTTTACTTGTGATAGCGCCTATCTTGATACCATCGTTCACCCGGCTTTTTGATAGCCATCTCATTAAGTTAACCAAAGAAAAAAGTAATGATCTTTTTACGCTGTTGCGATTTGAAATGATTATTTCTTCCCTGGTGGCACTCATGTTAAACGTTCTTTGGGTGCCTGTAATTGATTTCATTACAGATCATAAATACGGAGCAAAGAACCACTATACTATTCTTTTGCTATCTATATGCATGCCGCTTATTTATGCCAATAATTTTCTCTGGACTATAAATTTCGCTAAGGGTAAACTTAAAAGTATTTTTTATATATTTTTTTTTACTTTTTTATCAAATGTGATTTGCGATATCATTTTAATCCCCTTCTTCGGAGGCGAGGGTGCGGCGGTAGGGTATTTGTTAGCAATTGGTATTCAATTTGGGTTGTTCTGGCTCAAGACTGATTTGCCGGAATTGGGTAAAAATATTTATCCTGTTTTTTTATGCCCTATAATTTCTTTTATAAGCGGAGCCCTGGCAATTCACTTTTTCGATAATATAATTATCACATTTCCGATGTCAATTTTTTTCTTTTTTATAATAACAATCCTTGCCAGGCAGCTTCGCTACACAGACTTCCAAATACTTCGTCGTCTATCTGGCATTTAGCTGGCAACCCCAGCCCGCTAACTTACGTTTACAATTTGCCGCTGGTATAATTAATCACTGATCTTAATACTAAAATTTAAACAAGGTTGTTTAGTACGCCATATTTTGTGAGGCTACGCCACTCACTTAAAAGTATTGATTGGAAGATTCTGATCTTCCTCTTGTTATTTTTAAATGTGAAGCTCATCATTAAACTGGTGGCTGTTATATTCATTTGTGCGGCCCGATTCGATTTTAAATTTGGTTTCAGGTTCAAAAATTCCCGGCTGCCGCTTTTTTATCCCCTGATTATTCTAATAGGTGTTTTCAACTGGATGCTTTATTCACAATTTGCTAATCTCAGTTATGGCATCGCACTGCTTACCGGCATTAGCTCCTGGTTTTTTTGCATCGTAGCAATTCACCAGGTTAAACTATCTGTCGAATTAAATACGAGGCTGGTAATTCATCAAACCGTTAAAGTATTTTTCATCATTAATGCCATTGTTTCAATAGCGGCTTATATGCTAATTGTTTTCAAAACAGGCGCTATAAATCCATACCTCTACCAGGGCGAATATCAAAAATATTTTATCAGAACCGGTGATTACATACATGGTGTATCGTTCGATACTTCAACTACCAATTCAGTACTGAATGCATTTGGCGTAATTTATTTCCTTCATCAAAAAAAAGCGACAATGGCCTTGCTGTGCATGGCTACCCTACTGGTAACAGGCAGTAATGTTACTAATGTTATTTTATCCATCGTCTTATTATTTATATTCATTTTTAAAAGTGACAGGAATCAAAAAAGTCTGATTCTTATTTGTTTTTTCTTCCTGGTAATTTTTATGGTAAAGGTCTCGCCACAGAACAATCAATACCTCGTTAATTATCTTGAAAAAACCCTTGACCCGGATAAGATAAAAAGTAAACTTCCTTCGCAGGTATTATCAATCAGGGAAACTCCGGATAGCATATTAAGTCCTGAAGACAGAAAACTAAAAATCGCCATTCTATCTCTTGATAGCTTACACCAGGCACAAATTGAAAAGCAAAATAGCAGTGCCACAAAATTGATGGCAGCTATTGTAAAGCCTGTCATTCCCGGTGATAGTATACATACGCCGAAATTCCAACACGTGTCCTTCATAACGCCTGTTGAAGAAAATATGGCAGACTTTATACAAGCTCATCCTTCAGAACTTCAAATATCATCGGACAGTAATTTCCGCCCCTTATATCCGGGAAAACTAATTGCATGGCAACAAACTTTTGAATATTTAAAACAACATCCGGAAAAGATAATTACAGGTGCAGGCATTGGAAATTTTTCGTCCAAGCTTGCCTTTCGCACATCGGGGATAAAGGTTGCAGGATCTTACCCCGAAAGATTTAAGTATATGAGTAAGGGTTTTCTTGAGAACCACTTTGACCTGTACTTATATTATTTTAGCAAAGATGAGGGGCTCCATTCTGTTGTAAACAACCCTTCATCAGTCTATGATCAGCTGCTTAGCGAATATGGAGTAGCAGGGTTATTTGCCTTCTGCTTCTTTTACATAGGCTTTTTCCTCAGGCGGTACAACGTACTTACTTATGGTGTTTCATTGATCTTTTTGTTATCGGCAATTTTCTTTATTGACTATTGGTTTGAGCAGCTATCGATAGTGGTATTTTTTGAATTGCTATTATTTCTAAATATAAAAGAGGATGCTCAAAAGCTATGAAAGCATACCCCATTAAATTGAGCGTTTTGATGCCCGCTTATAACGCCGGCGATTATATCGCAGAAGCGATACGTTCTGTGTTACAACAGTGCTTTACTGATTTTGAGCTTATCATTATAAATGACGGCTCTACTGATAATACCCAACAGGTTATTCATTCATTTGAGAATCCGAGAATAATTCTAATTAACCAGGAAAATCAAGGTATAGCCGCTGCCTTAAATACAGGCTTATCAAAAGCCACAGCTCCATACATAGCAAGATTTGATGCAGATGATGTTTGTCTTCCACAGAGATTTCAATCGCAATTTAATTTTTTAGAAAGCCATCCTGAATACATTCTTGTGGGTAGCGATGCAGAATATATTTCCGCAACAGGTGATCATCTTTTTAATTTCAAATGCATAGCACATACGCATGAAGAGATCATGGAAAAAATTTATTTCCGATGTCCGTTCATTCATTCTGCAGTAATGTATAAAAAGGAAGAGGTAGTACAGGCAGGAGGATATTCTTTATATGCGCACAATTTTGAGGATTACTTTTTATGGATACAATTAAAAGCGTATGGTAAGTTTTGTAATCTTCCGGAGAATTTAATTAAGGTTCGTTTCAATCCATCATCTGCTACTATCGATGAAAAGTGGCGGGGAAGGGTTTTTAGAAAGAAGAAAAGACATGTGATAGAAAAAGAATCTATCACTAAAGAAGAAGGGGATGAGTTTCTTGCGATCATAAAAAAGCAAGAGGCAGCTCATATAAAAGAAGGCGCTTACTACGCCTTGTGCGGTAAAAAATTTTTAATAAATAACTACCAACCCAAAAAAGCAAGGCCACTACTTTCAAAGGCAATCAGTATTCATCCATACAGGTGGGACAATTATGTCTTGTATTTGCTTAGCTATTTCCCTGCACGTTTTATTGAATGGCTGCACAAATTATTTCTTACAAAATACAGTAATCAATGAGAGTAGCCCTCATAGCCCGCTCAACTTTGTTTACTGCTAAAGGCGGCGACACTATCCAGGTGGAGAAAACAGCCAAATACATGAACTGTTTAGGTGTACAAGCCGACATAAAACTTACTCATGAAAAAATAGACTATTCAGCGTATGATCTCCTGCATTTCTTTAATCTTATTCGACCAGGTGATATTTTACCCCACATAAGAGCAAATGCCAAACCCTTTGTAGTGACTCCTATAATGGTTAATTATTCAGAATATGACAAAGGTTACCGAAAGGGAATTGCGGGACGACTATTCAAAATGTTATCGGAAAATCAAATTGAATATTTAAAGGCTGTTGGGCGGCTTGTAAAAGGGCAGGAGAAAATCAGGAATTATTCTTATTTCATTAACGGGCATAAAAAAAGTATAAACAATGTCCTTCGTAAAGCCTCGTGGCTTCTCCCAAATTCACAACTTGAATACAGCCAACTTGTAAATAATTACTCTGCACTGCCTGGCTATTCTATTATTCCTAATGGCGTGGATGAAGAAATTTTTATACAAAAAAAGGATGTAGAAAAGGACAATCTAATGATTTTGTCCGTTGCAAGAATTGAGGGTATAAAAAATCAGCTGAATCTAATAAAGGCAATTAATAATTCTAAATACAAGCTTTATATTATTGGAAGTCCCGCCGTTAATCAGTCAAAATACTATAAACAATGCAGGGCGTTGGCGGGAGCGAATATTCATTTTGTTGATTACTTACAGCAAAATGAATTGATACAATATTACCGAAAGGCAAAAGTGCATGTTTTGCCAAGTTGGTTTGAAACCTGCGGCCTCTCGACATTAGAAGCCGGTGCCATGCTTTGCAACGTGGTAATTTCTGATAAGGGATTCGTTTACGAATACTTTAATGATCACGCATTTTATTGCGACCCCGCTTCTCCTTCCTCGATTCTTGAAGCAATAGATAAGGCAAGTGCATCAAATTATTCAAAAGCTTTTCAGCAAAAAATTTTTAAGGATTATACATGGAATGCGGCTGCCATGAAAACATTCAATGCTTACCAAAAATTAATACCAGGAAAATGAAATTAAAAATTGCAATATTGGGGTGCCGCGGCATTCCCAATTTTTACGGAGGATTTGAAAAGCTTGCGGAACATCTCTCCGTCGGTTTAGCAAAATTAGGTCACGACGTCACGGTTTATAACTCGCACAATCATCCTTACACCAACAATGATTTTTTAGGAGTGCGCATCATCCATTGTTACGATCCGGAGTATAAGATGGGAACTGCAGGCCAGTTCTTTTATGACTGGAACTGTATTCAACATGCACATAAAGAAAATTATGATGTCATTTTGTTTTTAGGTTATACCAGCAGTTCTGTATGGGGTAAATTTTTTCCGAAGAAGCCAGTTATTATATCCAACATGGACGGCCTTGAATGGAAAAGGTCCAAATACAATTATCTCACGCGACAATTTTTAAAGCAGGCGGAAAGATGGGCTATAAAATTCAGCGATTTTCATATTGCAGACTCATTTATCATTCAAAATTATCTTAACAGGAAGTACCTTATAAATTGCAAATACATTCCGTACGGAAGCGATATTGACTATACAGGCCAGCAGGAATTACTGTCTCCTTTTAAACTTTCAATACAGGAATATTATTTACTAATGGCACGCATGGAGCCCGAGAATAATGTTGAAACAATACTCGATGGATTCTGTAATAGTTCTTCAAACAAAAAATTTCTGGTTGTTGGCAACACGGGTAATCATTTTGGACAAAAGCTTGAAAAAAAGTTTAAAGAAGACAAGCGTATTCTCTTTGCCGGCGCTATCTATGACACAAGAGTAACCTATACGCTTAAATATTTTTCACACCTTTATTTTCATGGACACAGTGTAGGTGGAACTAATCCTTCTTTACTTGAGGCAATGGGCAGCAAAGCTTTAATAGCTGCTCACCAGAATGAATTCAACCATGCTGTTCTTGAAAAAGATGCTTACTACTTTAAATCGGCCAAGGATGTGGAGCAACTAATTGACTGTGTTACGAGGAATGGAAAGGAAGAGCAGATGGTTCAAAACAATTTTATGAAAATAGAAAACCAGTACAACTGGCCCGATGTAATTGAGCAGTACAATTCATTTATTATTAATTGTTATTTAAAATGCAAAAAATGATTGGGCATTTTTTCATAAATGATACTTTAGAAAATAAAATAAGTTACTACCTTATTGCCTGTTTTTTAATAACACTTCCGTTTGATCACTTTTACAGCGAATGGTTGCTCATAACCTTTTGCATCCATACAGTCACTAATTTTAAAAAAACGGATTTCAAACGGCTTAAAAATAAAAATATATGGATTATTGCTTCTGTATTTTTTCTTAGCCTGGCGGCGGTGTCGTATAGTGCATATAAGTCAGAAGGCATAAAAGATTCTTTTCAGCAGCTAGGCATTTTATTGTTCCCTGCCTCGCTTTCGGTTTCACATCTCAACCTTCGCAAATACAAAATATCTTTTCTGAAAATCTTTGCAATAACGTGCACAGGAACTATACTTTACTTATATACCGATGCTTTTCATACCATTTACTATTTCCATTTACCCTGGTCGTCACTTTTAAAGAAAACCTTTATCAACCAAAATTTTTCCGCTCCAATCGGGCTTCATGCTACATACTTATCAATGTACGCTGTGCTTTCCATCAGCATATTCTTCTATCTCTATTTCAAAAATTCAGGAAAAAAAAATCTGAAATATATTTTATGCATTGCTATTCTCTTCGCAGGACTGGTACAGCTTTCATCAAGATCGGCCCTTATAGCCTCGGCTGTAATATTCCTGGTTTTAGTTCCGCTTTTTCTTTTGGATGGAAAAAGAAAATTGTCATTTTTAATAATTTCATCTGTTGTCTCTTTACTGTTTATTTTCCTTGTGACACGAGCAACTTCTTTTCGCGAAAGAGTGATCAATGATTTCGAAAATGATTTATCGGAGTACAAGCATCCCGGTGACTTTCTTGAATCAAGGAGGATGCGCTGGAACCTGGAGTGGAAGCTTATACAGCAATCTACTTTTGTTGGCTATGGAAGCGGTTCAGAAAAATTTATCCTCAAAGAGACATATTTTGAGAATAAATTTTACCGCTCTTACCTGGCTGAATTAAATTCACACAACCAATACCTAAGTTTCCTTCTTAACACAGGCATCGTTGGTTTGATGCTCTACCTTTTCATACTCTGCTACGGCATTATCACCGCTCTAAAAAATAAAGATTTTCTATTGATGTCATTTTTAGCAATCCTTGTATTTGTATCAATTTCCGAAAACATATTGAGTGTAACTAAAGGTGTTTTATTTTATGCTTTCTTCTATTCTTTTTTTCTATTTAATATCCCTCATAAAATCCCCAGGACTAAAGCTGACTTTAAGATTAAAAGGCAACCCGAGATTGATTTACAACGATTATAGAAGAAAGCATTTATAGTTTGTGAAATGAAGAAATTATCAGCCGTCATTATTACATGGAATGAAGAGGACAACATCGGGCGTTGTATTGAGTCTCTTTGGAGGGTTGCTGATGAGGTGATAGTTTTAGATTCTTATTCTTGCGATGACACCGTTAGAGTCGCAGAAGAAAAAGGAGCCATTGTAAAACAGGAAAAATTTTGTGGCTATATAGAACAAAAGAATAGAGCACTGCAACTTGCAAAACACGATTATGTGCTAAGCCTCGATGCAGACGAGGTATTAAGTAAAAAGCTGATTGAATCCATTCTACAGGAAAAGATGGAGTTTAAACACAGTGCCTATTTTATGAACCGCTTTAATAATTATTGTGGCCGATTTATAAAACATGGATTATGGTACCCTGATAGAAAAATCCGGCTCTTTAATAAGAAGTATGCCATTTGGGGAGGCATGAATCCACATGATAAAATCGAATTGCAGGATAAAAAATCGGGGAAATTTTTGGAAGGAGATATTTTGCATTATGGATTCAATTCGGTTGATGACCATATTCAAAGAAATGAAAACTTCAGTTCTATCGCAGCATGGTCAATATTCGAAGCAGGCAAAAAGAAACATTGGTCAAAAATAATTCTCAGTCCTGCATGGTCATTCTTTAATGGCTATTTTTTAAGGCTTGGTTTTTTGGATGGGTACTACGGTTTCATTATAGCATGTTTAACGGCAAAACTTTCCTATCAGAAATATCAAAAATTACGTCGTTTACAAATGCAGTCTGAAAAGAATATTAGCTGGACGAATAATTAAAAGTTTTTGAACAACGCAAGACAAGACATATTAAAGACACTGGCTTATTTTGATTACTTCAATTATCCATTAAGCCATGAAGAAATTTGCTCATTTCTGCCTGCGAGATACAATCAATCCCTCGTTACCGATACTTTATTCCTATTAACGGAAAATGAAACAATCTTTAAGATAGATAACTTTTATTCCCTTCAAAACGATTGTTCACTTGTTAAAAAAAGGCTTGAAGGCAATCAACGGGCCATGAAACAATTAGCAATCGCGAAGAAAGTTGCCAAGATTCTCAGTTTATTCCCCTACGTAGAAAGCATTTCAGTTTCAGGATCCCTATCCAAATATTATGCGGATGAAAAGGCGGATATAGATTTTTTTATCATCACTTCTGCAAATCGCTTGTGGATCGCAAGAACATGCATGCATCTTTTAAAGAAGCTCAGTTATCTCGCGGGTAAGCAGGATTGGTTTTGCATGAATTATTATGTAGATGAAATTGGACGGGAGATAAATGAAAAGAATGTTTTCACTGCCATGGAAATAGTTACTCTTTTACCCATGCAAGGAATTAGTGAGTTTAAAAAATTCATTTCCAAAAATGCATGGACAAATGATTTTTTCCCACCACGCGTAAGCATGCCTTATATTCCAACAGAAATTAAAAGAGGTTTTTTTCGCGGATTATTTGAAAGCATATTTAATTCAAATTTCGGCGACCATATAGATAAATGGCTCATGCAGCTAACTGCAAGGCGTTGGGAAAAGAAAAAGAAAAACGAAAAAAGAAACAGTCACGGTGCAAGAATAGGTATGGTTGTAAACAGGCATTTCTCCAAGCCTGATCCTAAAAATTTCCAGGTCAAAGTGATTCAACAATACGAAAAAAGAGTAAAGCAGTTAATGGAATCTGACGAACTTATTAAAGTGGCTTTATAATTTCTTCTGTAAGGAAATGATATAATAATCGCCAATAGCTTTCCATGGCCATGCGCTTTTAAATTTATCTTCTTTGCGTTTTAAAAACTCAAATGTTTTGGGATACTTACTTCCAAAGTTTTCTATGTATGAAGGCGGAACAATTGTGCAAAGACCTTCTACCTGTAACAAGTCAAATTGACCGCCAAGGTATTTCGCTATGTAAGAAGCATTGTAGTACCAACATTTAAAATAAGTTTCTTCTATTCTTGCTCCTCTTCCCTTACGGCTAAAGAGCCGTCGTGTTGCCGTTTTAAATTTCCCTTTGAATATTAATAAAAATTCCCACAGGCAAAATTTGGGTAACAAGACTAATGTAACAATCCCACCCGGTTTTAATAACGGCGTAAATGAATCCAGCACCTTATCGAGTTCTCCGGTACAATTCAATCCTGCAAAATTGGAGAAGATCATATCATACGGACCTCTTAGCTGAAGATCTTCCAACTGGGTAAATGAACACAATTCGTAGCTAATATTTTGATTACCGTTGTGCTTTATTTTTGCCCGGAGTACCTCCTGCATGCCCGCCGAAATATCGGTAGCGTGGACTTTGCAGCCTTGTTGAGAAAGCCATATAGCGTCTTCGCCAGTGCCACTGTTCAATTCCAATATTGTGTTCCCGGGTGAAATATATTGTTTCAAATGATGTCTTACTCTTTCGCGTTTATATTGCACAATTTTATTGACAGAATAAATCTCATCAAATATGGCAGACTGCCTTGAAAAAGCTTCAGCCACCAACTGTTCATTATTTGTAACAGGCGTATTCATTATATATTTTCAAGGTGGTCTAATTTTCTTTTTTCAATAAAAGCGGAAGGAATATAATAGAGCGCAGACAATGCTTTTTTGAGCATTGAAAAATTAGTTTTTACGGGGTTTGAAAAGAGTTGCCGCCAGTTTTCAAAAGACAAATGTTTACGATAACTCTTATGTACATAAGTGTGAAGTTGTTTGTAAAATGCAGAATGAAATGTATTGCGAAACATTAAAGCCATTTCATTCGAATCAGTCCAGTTTGTTTTTTCTATCAACTGCGATTTTACTTTTTCAAAAAAAACAGTTCCCGGTAAAGGATAGGATACGGAGATTCCAATTTCGTAAGGCAACAATGTATTGATCATCGCAATCGTTTTATCAATATCTTCTTTTGTTTCACCGGGGTATCCAAATTGGATAAAGAAGGAAGGCCTGATGTTATTCTTTTTTAATAACTGCGTTGCCTCAAAAATCTGCTTCACCATTGTGCCTTTGTCCATCGCATCCAAAATTTTTTGCGAGCCACTTTCTGCGCCCATCCATATATTATCACATCCCGCAGTCGCGAGATCTTTGATGTTATTCTCCTGCAATAAAAGATCTACCCTTCCCTGCATTTTAAACTTAAACTTCAAATTTTCTTTTAGGATTAATTCGCTAAAAATTTTAACCCATCCTGGTTTCAAGCCGAAGATGTCATCGCAAAACCAGATGTGATCAAAACGATATTTTTCTTTCAGCATTATTAATTCGCTTACTACATTCTGCGGTGAGCGTGTATTATAGCGATTTCCATAAATGGGTTTCGCACACCAATTACATTTAAAAGGGCAGCCTCTTGTTGTGCCCATATTCATTGAAAAATATCCGGCGGAACGCATCCACGATTGCCGGTACGGCTCCAGGTCAATAATATCCCATGCAGGAAATGGAAGCTCATCAAGTTCTTTCATCACATTTCTCTTTGTGGTTTTAACGACAGAATTATTATGAATAAAAGCAAGGCCGCTGATATCAAAAAAGTTGTTCTCTTTTTTTTGAATGGAATTTATAAGCTCATGCAAGGTTAACTCTGCCTCACCCAACAAAACAAAATCTGCGCCCTCGTTCAGATACATTTCATAGCGGTCAGTTGAATCTGAACTTGAAACAATTACTGTGCAACCTCTTTCTTTCGCGTGATGAATCATTTTAAACGCCGCCTCACGCATATTGGTAAGACACATTTTGGTGAGGTAATTAAATCCGTCATCATAGATTACAAAAAAATCAGGCTGAATTTTTTCCAGTGGTGCAATTATTTCTTCAGGGCTGCGGGCAAACATGGTATCAAACAACGAAACTGTATAGCCGTTTTGTCGCATGAATGCTGCCGCATACAATGTTCCCAATGGCGCATAGGGCTGCCCTATGTTCCATTGCTTGGGATCAAACCTTAAAAAATAAGAATGCGAAAAAAGGATTTTATTCATTTATTTTTTCTTATTTAAATATCTTTTACGGGCGATAGATTTAAGTAGCAAACACATTTTATACACGTGGCATCCGTATGAACATTCAGGTTTTTTCTGAAGTCAATTGCGTTTCTGCTATTCAAAATTTTGTCAAGAGAACCATCCCTGATATTGCCGATGGCGTTATGAAAAAAACATGGTCTTACTGTGCCGTCTGCTTCAATTACGGTGGATACCCATGGTGCATTGCATTTTTTATATGGAAAAAGATTCAGCCCATAGAAAGCAGCGTAGTAGTCATAAATCTTTCGAATCTTTTCAGGTGATTCTGCGAT
The DNA here is from genome assembly GCA_039931355.1 of Ginsengibacter sp. GTDB lineage: Bacteria > Bacteroidota > Bacteroidia > Chitinophagales > Chitinophagaceae > Ginsengibacter. Next base: position 233 of record JBDTSD010000113.1, on the reverse strand, counting down.
AAAATGGCTGTCGAATTCCGGTTGATAGTCTTCGGATAGTTTTTGAATCACCATTTTTAATGCGGGCAGTTCTTCTTTAGTTAAAAGAATTTCGTCTTGCCGGTTTTCGCTCCAGAGTATCTCACGGTTGAATGCGTGGCTGCTCACATCTGCGGGCAGGAAACTTACCTGGTCAATCTTCATTTTTTTTGCGCTATCAATAATAGCGGCCCATCGCAAATAATTAAGCCGGT
>JBDTSD010000112.1:0-14613 GCA_039931355.1 Ginsengibacter sp. | reverse complement strand
CATAAAATAGGCACTCCTCAAAGTGAAGATGCACTTGTTTATGAAGACAAAGATCATCCTTTGAGGACCATGGGTGCCGGACTTAGTGAAGATGAACACTTTTTAGTATTAGGCAAAAGTGAAGGAACAAGTGGGGCAGAGATTTGGGTAAAAGATATGACCAATACTTCTGCAGGTAATAATTTTAAACTGTTGATAAAGGGATTTGATACGGAAGCTGAATTTATAGATAACGACGGTGATAAATTATTAGTCCGCACAAACGCTGACGCACCCAACTATAAAGTAGTATTGATTGATCCTGAAAATCCTGCAAAAGAAAATTGGAAAACTATTATTCCTGAAAGAAAGGAATTGCTGGAATCTGTCGGCACTGCAGGTCACAAACTGTTCCTCACCTACTTACAAGATGCCTCCAGCAGGGTGTATCAAACTAACTATTCCGGTAACCTTGAGCGCCAAATCAATTTGCCCGGAATTGGCTCTGCAGGCGGCTTTGGCGGATATAAAGATGATAAAGAAATCTTTTACACCTACACATCATTTGATTATCCGCCCGCCATTTTCAGGTATAATATTGCCACAGGCCAAACTGACCTTTTCAGAAAGAGCGAAGTGAAAATAAATGCCGACAATTACCAAACGGTTCAATCATTTTTTACCAGTAAAGACGGCACTAAAGTTCCCCTGTTTATTACTTATAAAAAAGGCTTGAAGTTAGATGGAAATAACCCAACATTACTTTATGGCTACGGCGGATTTAATATACCGCTTACACCGGCATTTTCTATTTCAAATGCATTCTTTCTTGAGCAGGGAGGTGTATCTGTAATTGTGAATTTACGTGGCGGCAGTGAATATGGCGAATCATGGCATAAAGCAGGTATGCTGGAAAAGAAACAAAATGTATTTGATGATTTTATTGGTGCTGCCGAATTTTTAATTAATAAAAAATACACCAATTCCGGCAAGCTTGCAATTCGCGGTGGCAGTAATGGCGGCCTTCTTGTTGGCGCTGCTATGACGCAACGCCCGGAGCTTTTTAAAGTAGCCATTCCGCAGGTAGGGGTGATGGATATGTTGCGTTACCACAAGTTTACTATTGGCTGGGCCTGGGCGGTGGAGTATGGAAGCAGCGACAAAAAAGAAGATTTTCAAAACTTATACAAATATTCTCCTCTGCATAATTTAAAGTCCGGCGTAAAATATCCGGCAACACTGGTAACCACCGGCGATCATGATGACAGGGTGGTACCGGCACATAGCTTTAAGTTTGCCGCTACATTGCAGGCCGATAACGATGGCACAAACCCAACATTGATCCGTATAGAAACAAAAGCAGGGCATGGCGCGGGTAAGCCAACCAGCAAAGTAATAGATGAGGCTGCCGATATCTGGAGCTTTGTAATGTATAATTTGGGGATGGAATTTAAGTAGTGAGCTCCTACGAAAGCAGCGCATCGAAATTTTTTTAACCCGAAACTCGATAGTTATGGAAAACGATGACAGGCTAAATGAGTTACTGCTAAAGATTGAGCGCCTTTCTCTGCAGGCTGAAAAACACCAGGACCAAATTAATTTAATCAGGAGCGAAGTATCTGCATTAACGAATACTGGCAAGGCCGTAGCAAGAGCACCTCTTACCACCCCGCAGGTTAGACAAAATTCGCCAAAGCCATTTCTTCCAGGCTTAGAAAATTTTATAGGTTTAAAGCTCATTAATTTTGTAGGCATAATTGTATTAATAATTGGCCTCACCATTGGCGTAAAATATGTTATCGATATCAATCTTATATCTCCGGCAATGCGCATCGTGCTTACGTATGTGGCCGGTGTGGGCCTATTTCTTATCTCTTTGCGGCTTCGCAAAAAATACGAAGGTTTTAGCCTAGTTCTTTTTAGCGGCTCAATGGCGTCTGTATATTTTACTACTTATGCCGCGTTTGAATATTATGCATTGATGCGGGGAACAACGGCTTTCGTTTTGATGTTGGCGCTCACTTTTTTTACGGTGTATAATGCCATTAAATATAACAGGCCGGAGATTGCCATACTTGGCTTAGTCGGCGCTTATGGAATTCCATTTTTTGTAAGAGGCAACTCTGAAAACATTGCGGTATTGTTTGGCTACATATTTATTATCAATACAGGCATCTTACTTATTTCTTTTAAAAAATATTGGCTGTCACTTACATACATTTCATTCTTTACCACCTGGCTTATTTATTTAAGTTGGCTAATTAAGTATGCCGGCGATGATGCACACGGAAAGGGTGTCATTTTCGCCGTTGCCTTTTTTGCTTTTTTCTTATTCAATTCCCTTGCATTTAAAGCAATAAAGCGGCTAACGGTAACGCCTTCGGATGCGCTGCTGGTGATTGCAAACAGTATCTTTTTATATTTTTCATTGGTGATATTATACAAAGAATATGGCAGGGCTTCAATAGAGAATATTACTCTTTATTTTGGTATTGTCTACCTGCTGGGAGCAATCGCTGTTAAAAAGTATTTGCCTCTACAAACTCATTTGTACAACGGCCTTTTTTGTATTTCATTAACCGCCTTGGTTGCTTTTGCCGGTATAAAATTTAATGGCTTTAATCTTACGATTTTGTGGGTTGCAATGGCTGTGACAATGTTTGCGACAGGCGTGATATTTAGGGTAAAATTATTTAGGATCGCTGCGATACTTTTATTTGCAATTACACTTATAAAATTATTACTGATAGACAGCATAAAATTTAGCCCGGCAGAAAAAGTAATCGCCTATATAGTTATCGGCGTTGTATTACTAGTCATTTCTTTCTTGTACCAGAAATATAAAAAGATCATTTTTGACATGAAAGACAATTGATCTATTAAGAAGTAGAAACAACTCATTCACTGGTATAAGTTTTAATTAGATGCTGGCGTGAACTTAATAAATCTTCATTATTTAAGTTTGGCACAAATATTTCAAGAGGAGGGCATCCTACGCAGATAAAGTTTGTGAAGGTTTTTATTATTAAAAAAAATAAACAAAATGAAAAAGATTTTAACAATGGCTATCATAGCTGCATCGTTTAGTGCATGTGATAACCAGCAGACGCAAGACACCACAACAGTAGAAACTACGGATAGTACCTCCACTATGCAGGCACCAGACACCACGACCACTGTTACTACCACCACTACAACAACATACACGCCCGCTGAAGGCGATGTAACTTACCGCAATGGTAAATTAATGGTGTGGAGAAGTAACGACTGGGTGGCGGCGGACAATGATATCACCATGAACAACGGAGTAGTTGTGCATACGAATGGTGAAGTAAAAAAAGATGATAAGGTAGTAGTGCTTGATGATGGCGAAGTTGTAGATCATACAGGCAACTTTTTTGACAAAACCGGCAACGCTATAGGCGATGCGTGGGATGCTACAAAAAAGGGCGTTGGTAAAGCAGGAGAAGCGATAGGTAAAGCTGCCAAAAAAACCAAAGAAGCAGTAACAGGTAAGGATAAGGACTAATAGAAAAAATAGTAATATAGTTCATCCCGGATACAGATTGATTCATAACTGTATCCGGGATTTTTTTTGGTTGAATAGTGTATAATTTTATACAAAAATGCCTAACGAAACCTGCTCTTTAAATATTGTATTACGTCTAAGATCATATAACGGTGCCGGTTAGCCGCAAAGTTATCAGCAGGCTAAATGGAAATTTCCTTAAACATGGTCAGGATAAATGCAATTTTTTTTTCCATATGCATGTAAGTATTTGTAAAAATGTAATTTCATGCAATAAATTACCAGGATTAACCTTGCATCATGTTATGAAACATTGCTATCTAATTTTCGCTATTCTTTTTTTTAACTGCGCCGTTGTCTTTGCGCAAAAAAATTCGGCAGCAAGGGTCACAGATTCGCTGAACAATCTTCTTTTGTTACAGCAATCAAAACAATTACAGCAACTTGAAAATAGAAGATTGCTGGATTCCCTGAAAAAAATGGAACTGGAGGCACAGCTTCGCGAAGTAAAAACCAATAACGCGGAAAAAAAACAGGAGCTAAGAGCCCAGCTTGATGCCATTGCTCAGCAGGATTCTATCAGGCTTTTTCAAAAAGAAACAAAAATTGATTCACTGCGAAACTTTGTTTCAGGGTATGGCGTGGCTCCTTTTTACGAGGATACTTTATTTTTTGTCTACGCAAGGCTTGGCAGTTTCGGGCCGGATGAAAGAGCGGAAGCAATTACAAACAGGATAAAAAAACTGGCAAAGAATAGTTTTACCGGAAAGGATTCCCTTAAATTAATCGCCAACGAGCAGATTATTGATATTTCCTCGGGCGAGAATATCATCATGAGTGTATCTGATGATGATGCGCTTTGGACAAACACTTCCAAAGCTGCATTGGCAGGAAAATACAAAGAGATTATTTCAAAAAGTATGGCGGGTTACCGGTCAGATTTTTCGTGGCAAAGCATTCTTAAAGAAGCTTTGCTTGCCTTAATTGTATTAGGATTGTTAGTCACAATAATCTTTTCCATCAACAGGCTCAAGCGAAAAGTGAAGCTATATGTTTATAAGCAAAAGGGACACCGGGTAAAGGGAATTAAAATCCGCAACTACGTGTTATTTGATGCTGACAGGGAAGCCAATTTTTTATTCATGGTTAATAATGTTATAAGGTGGCTGCTGATTATTATCGCCATTTATATATCGCTTCCGATCTTGTTCAGTATTTTCCCGGGCACCAAGGGTTTTGCAGATACATTGTTTGGCTATTTTCTCTCCCCGCTTAAAAAAATTTTTAATAGCATATGGAATTTCCTGCCCAACCTTTTTACCATCATCGTTATTATTATTGTTTTTAATTACTTTTTAAAGGGATTGCGATTTTTAAAAAATGAAGTTGAATGTGGCGATCTTAAAATTTCCGGCTTTTATCCGGACTGGGCTAACCCTACCTACCAGATTATAAAAATACTTGTGTTTGCTTTCATGCTAATTGTTATTTTCCCCTACCTGCCGGGGAGTGAAAGCCCTGCCTTTAAAGGGGTTTCAGTGTTTCTTGGCGTGTTGTTTACCTTCGGTTCTGCGGGTTCTTTGAGTAATATCATTGCTGGCCTTGTACTTACTTACATGCGGGCTTTCAAAATTGGTGACCGTGTGAAGATAGGCGATATCACAGGTGATATAATTGAGAAAACACTGCTTGTAACAAGGGTAAGAACAATTAAAAATGAAATCAATTCTATTCCAAATTCTAATGTGATCAATAGCCATACGACCAATTACAGCAGCGATGCGCCAGACAACGGATTGATTATTCACACGACTATCACTATTGGTTATGATGCACCATGGCGGCAGGTGCACCAGTTGTTGATAGATGCGGCTTTAGCCACTGATATGATAGTGAAAGAACTCTCTCCATTTGTGCTGCAAACAAGCCTTGATGATTTCTATGTGAGCTACCAGGTAAATGCATACACGAAAGAACCAAATAAACAAGCCATCATTTATAGCAATCTTCATCAGAACATACAGGATAAATTTAATGAAGCGGGAGTTGAGATAATGTCTCCACACTACGGCAGCCTGCGGGATGGCAATAGTACAACTGTGCCGCCGGAATACTTGCCAAAAGATTATATATCGCCATCATTTAAAATCAAAAAAGAAGAAGAAAGAAAAAATAAAAATGATGACCAGGTGAAGTGATCACTTAACTCCCGACCGTGCAAAATTCTTTATAAAATAATCCCTGTAAAAATCAGGTCATGAAAAAAGAAACAGGCGTTTAGTCCTCAACTTTTGTAAAATGGAACGTATAAACGAATGGTTGTAATATCAACCCATGCGAAAGCTCTGTAACCTGCGCTTGCTGGATTTTTATAATTGCTGTGTTGCTGTTGAGGAACTGCAAGGTGACTGATGCCCGAATAGATTTATTTGCACCCGCATTCATCAGCGTCTCACCGGTTTGTTCATCAATTTTATAAAATTGAGAAGCGACAGCAACATCTTCAGCTTTTATTTTCATGTCTCTTGCTAAAGTACAGGAAGCGCATCCGGCAAAGGCATTAAATACAGTTAAAAAGGAAGTGTCATTGGTTTTAAGATAATAAAACTGCATGTAACTTTTTATGGTGGCTTTTTCTGCGTCTATCGCTTCAATTTTAATATAACCGTTTTTTGATTTTGCTTTCGGATCTACTTCTGCAAGCCTCCAGTCTCCGGCGAAAGTTTCGGTTAAGTTTACTTTCGCCACTTCTTTTTTGATGATCGTTCCTGTATTAATATTGTTTGGATTTTTATTCTTTTCAACTTTAGAGTTTTTAGCGGCTAAATCTTTATTCGCGATTGCTTCTTTTTGTGCTATTTCATTTGTGCCCGTATCAACCGGTGCTTGTTCATTTTTAATCGTATCCGGCGTGTTTATAATTGTATCTTTTTCGGCGGGGATCGTTTTGTTATTTTTTGATGCATAAATAAATATCGCTGCAATTATAACAATAAGTAAAGCGAGTATAGCTAAAAGCAAAGAAGGCTTTTTATAAAATGGCTTATCAATTTTTACAGGCTGCCTGGTTTCATCTGCGGTAAAAGCCTGGGCCGCCGTCGTGTCTCTCAACTCATTAATTAAAAGGCCTAACCCGGCATTATAATTTTTACTAAAATCTATGTGTTGCAGCCTTTGCAGGCGAAAGGGTGTTTTACTGTCCACGAGAATAACCGGTATTACTTTTTTCTTTTCTTCAAGTGCATAGTACACTTCATCAAGCACGTTGTTAGAGGTCACCGACTTTTCCGTTTCAATAAATAACAAGCAGTCACAAGTTTCCAAAGCCTTTTCAATTTCAAGGTCCCACTCTGATCCGGCCCTGATGTCTTCCTGGTCAATCCACACATTAAAGCCTTCCTTTTTCAGGTCGAGCGCAAGCCTTAGCGCAAAGTCAGAAGCATCAGCCCTTGAATAGCTAAAGAAAATTTTTTCTAAAATCATTGGCGTTAAATGATTGCTGAATGTACAGTAAAAAGTGAAAAATAAAAAGCAAGCTAAATTATTAGCTGTCCCTTACAGCATGTTTATTGATTGATAATGATTTCAACTCAATTGCAATCCTTGCTATTTATCTTTGTAATCAAGATAACTTATCCAATTAAATTATTTTTTATGTCTCACAACATTGACTGGCCCGAAGCCATTAAGCCGCTGCTAAAAAAATATAAAGACAATAAGCACCCGCTTGATTATAAAAACTTATTTCAATTAGTCGTTGGCGTCGTGTTATCCGCACAGGATTCTGACAGGCACATCAACCAGCTATCGCCAAAATTGTTCGAAGCCTTCCCGGATATGAAAGTGCTATCCCGTGCAACCGCTGATGATTTATTTCCTTTCATTAGTAGCGTGAGAAATAATGGCAACAAAACAAAATGGCTTCTTGAAATGGCGCAAAAAATAAAGGAAGATAAAAATATTCCCCTCACACTTGAAGAGCTTACTGCTTTGCCTGGCATAGGAAGAAAATCGGCTAACGTAATTAAACGTGAAGGCGGTGCGCCGGCAGAAGGTGTAATGGTGGACCTGCATGTAGTGCGGGTGGCGCCGCGGCTGGGCATTGCAACAGGAACAAACCCGGTGAAAATTGAAAAGCAAATTATGGAAATACTGCCAAAAGAAGAATGGGATGCAGGTATGGCCATGTCATTTCTCGGAAGAGAAATTTGCCGCCCTACGCCTAAGTGTGAAATATGTCTTATGAATACCGTGTGTGCTTATTATAATGGATGGCTTGATGCAGTTCCTGAAAAGTCTAAAAAATAAAGCCTGTTTATCGCTTATATGTTCTTCAATTTAATAATTTTTAAAAAAATAAATGAACACGATCAAATGGGGCATCATCGGTTGCGGAGATGTTACTGAAGTAAAAAGCGGCCCTGCATTTAATAAAGTAAACAATTCGTCGCTTGTAGCAGTCATGCGCAGGGATGCAGGTAAAGCGAAAGATTATGCAAAAAGACACAACGTGCCAAAATGGTATGCCGATGCTGATCAATTAATTAATGACCCGGAAGTGAATGCTGTGTATGTAGCCACTCCGCCTTCTTCACATGAAGAATATGCCATTGCTGCTCTCGAAGCGGGTAAATCGGTGTACGTAGAAAAGCCAATGTCAGTAAGCTTTTCAGCGGCAAATAATATATTAAATGTTGTAAAAGAAAATAATGCAAAGTTATGCGTGGCGCATTATCGCCGTGAGCAGCCATTGTTTAAAAAGGCAAAAGAATTGCTTGCTGCAAAAGCAATTGGTGAGGTAAGAATGGTAAATTTATTTTGTTACAAAAAACCGCTGTCAGCAGAAGAACTTAATGATCCAAAAGTCGCATGGCGGGTAAATACAGGAATAGCGGGAGGAGGTTTATTCAACGACCTTGCACCGCATCAACTGGACCTTATGTTATATTTTTTTGGTAAAGTGAAAAACGCTTTTGGCGTTGCCGCAAACCAGGCGAAGCAATATGATGCAGACGATATTGTATCAGGCACTATTCTTTTTGAAAATGGTGTTATATTTAACGGAAGCTGGTGTTTTTCAGTCAATGAAAATGATGAAAGAGATCTTTGTGAAATTGTTGGTTCGAAAGGAAAAATAAGTTTTCCTGTTTTTGAGCACCGGCAGATAAAAGTTATTATTAACGGAAAAATAGAGACTATTTCTTTTGAAAAGCTGCAACATGTGCAGCAGCCTATGATAGCAAAGGTTGTGGAATATTTTTTAGATCAATCTCCTAACCCCTGTAGCGCGGAGGTTGGCGTAGAAGTTATGCGACTGATAGATGTTTTTACCAACGGCGGCTAACCGTAGCCGTTATTAGATATTTTCAAGCGCTTTAATAATTAATTTACTTAGGATTATATCCGCCTCACCAGCGGCTTTTATTATTTCTTTGATATCTACCGGTTGCAAATTGTCCGGATCGCACTCGTCGGTAATAACGCTTATCGCTGCGCATTTCAGGCCCACATGGTTCGCGACAATTACTTCGGGCACGGTACTCATTCCAACCATATCTGCCCCTATCGATCTTATATAGCGGTATTCAGCACGGGTTTCAAGATTGGGGCCGGGCACAGATGCGTATACGCCCTTCTTTAAAGGGATGTTTAATTCTTTTGCGGCATTTGCCAATTTTTTATTGAGCACGGTATCATAGGGGCAACACATATCTACAAAGCGATTTCCAAAAGCCGGATCGTTGAGTCCGCGTAAAGGATTTTCCGGTAAAAGATTTATATGGTCATCAATGAGAATAAGATCGCCCTTTTTGAAATCACTGTTTATGCCACCTGCAGCATTGCTCAGCAATAAATTTTTTATGCCGAGTTCTTTCATCACTCTCAGGGGGAAAGTGATCTGTTGCATAGAATAGCCTTCATAGAAATGAAACCTGCCCTGCATCACGAGTACTTTTTTATTTCCTATAATTCCCGATATAAGTTGCCCTTTATGAAACTCTACAGTGGCGGCCGGAAAATGCGGAATCAGGGAGTAAGGGACCATTTTTGCATTTGTAATTTTTCCAACCAAAGCTCCAAGGCCGGTGCCTAAAACTATTCCTGTTCCTGGCTCACTAATCCCCTGGTCACGCAGGTAAGCAGCGGCTTCTGAAATTTTCTCTATTAAATTTTCCATTCTTATTCTCCTTTTTATAAACCATTTGTTTGCATGTACGTATATTAATAAAAACAAACCAACCTCTCTTTACATGAAACTTCTATTTTCACTATTAGCCATTTTTACGCTATCCAAAATGTTCGCGCAGTTTAGCTACAAAAAAGGTGATGTGGTGGCCGATTTTTCTTTTAAAAAAATTCTTAATAACACTGATCTAGCCTCTTCTCTCAAGGCGTTACAAAATGAGATTACCGTTATTGATTTTTTTGGAACGTGGTGTATTCCTTGTGTAAGAGCGCTGCCGCATTTAAAAGAACTTCAATCTGAATATGAAAGTAAAGTAACAATTATTTTGGTTTCGAACGAGGAAGAACAGAAGCTTTCCAGGTTTATAGATGCACGAAAACCTTTTTCTTTTCCTGTAGTTGTTGACAATAGTGATAACTTTATTTCTCTCTTTCAGCCTCCCTCTTATCCGTATACCATTGTACTTAATAAGCAGGGAAAGATTATTGATGTTACTGATGCTGCTTCTCTAAAGTCTGAAGACATAAAGGAGTGGTTAAAACAAAAAAACCAGGACACAAGCGTCTTGTCGGCCATCATAATAAAACCCATGTCAAATTTGGAAATCACAAAATCATCTAATTCGTTAGTGAACCTATCGCAGCAGTTTATATATGCGGCCAGGACGGGCGAATCGGTTGGCTCGCGGGTAATGAAGCTGAAAGAGTTGTCTTATGATAAATTAAAAAATGGCCTTACTTCTGATGATGAAAAAAAAGCATTCTGGATAAACCTGTATAACGGTTATACACAAATGATTTTAAAGGCTGCCCCTGGTAAATATAAAGATCGCGGTAAGTTTTTTAAAAGTAAGCAAATAGAAGTGGCAGGTAGAATGTTTAGCCTTGATGATATTGAACACGGCATCTTACGTTATTCAAAAATCAAGTGGAGCCTCGGCCACCTGAATAAACTTTTTCCCGGCAGAACAGAAAAGGATTTACGTGTAGATAAATTGGATTACCGCATTCACTTTGCCTTGAATTGTGGCGCTAAAAGCTGTCCCCCTATTGCCTTTTACAATCCTGAAAATATAAACCAGCAACTTGACCTTGCAACAAAAGCATACCTGGCCGGCGAGGCTGAGTATGATTCCCAAAACAATGTTGTACATCTGCCCGCGCTTATGAATTGGTTTCGCAGGGACTTTGGAGGCAAAAAGAAAATGAAATTGCTTCTGAAAAAAATACAGATCATCCCGGAAGAAAGTAATCCAAAAATCAAGTTCAAAAAATACGATTGGGATTTATTTTTGGATCATTATAAAACAAATGTTTGAAGAGGTCGGGGCATTATAACTGAAATTATATGTTCAGAACAGGATCAATATTTAATTTATCATTTTGAAATCAGCGTTGATAATCTTTGTAAGAAATCCAATTCTGGGAAAAGTAAAATCCAGGCTTGCCGCTACTGTTGGTGAGGAAAAAGCACTTGATATTTATAAAAAACTTCTTTCACATACACATGCTATTTCTAAAAATGTTGCTGCAGATAAATTTATTTTTTATGAAGATTTTTTGAATGAATACGACATTTGGGAAACTAATATTTATAAAAAAAATTTGCAGCAGGGCGAAGATCTTGGCCAGCGAATGAAGCACGCGTTTGAAAAATTATCTTCCAAAGGATATGAAAAAACATTGATCATCGGAAGTGATTGTTACGAACTTACTACTGGCATTCTAAATGACGCTTACGAAGCGCTTTCCATGTTTGATTTGGTAATTGGCCCCGCCTCTGATGGAGGTTATTATTTATTAGGAATGGCAAAATTTATTCCTGAACTTTTCGACAACAAAGTTTGGAGTAGTGACTCCGTTTATTCTGATACAATCAAACAGGCAGGCCTGCTAAATTATACTGTTCGGTCGCTTATCACATTAAATGATGTTGACGTAAAAAGTGATATTGATTTTGACAAATTAGATCAGATTGTTTGATATTATTTGCAAATCCGTGCCTTCTTTCACTCCGTTTTATTCAGCCCAGGCATATTTATCATCCAGTAGGGTAAAGGCTTTTGCTGTTTTCTTTTCCTGGGATAAATATACCAGTAGAGTTTTTTTATGATTGGTATTTTATGTGTCTCCACGCTGAAAAATTATTGAACTGATACATTGGCGGGAAATCATCAGTAACGGTAGTTTAAGAGCTCCTTGTATTTCTCGACAAGCGCTTTCTGACTCGCACCTTTGTGATACATCTTTATAATTTTATGATGTGCCTGCTGCACTTTTAGCCAACTGTTATTACTGTATTTTCTTGCGGATACAAGTACTTTGTCTTTTAAAATTGCATATGGAAAATGTTGTTGTCTTGCCCGCTTTACGATGTCATAATCTTCCATTAAAAAAAGCTCATTATTAAAGCCATTAATTTGCCTGAAAATATCTTTTCTAAAGAAAAGTGTCTGGTCACCGCCACTGCAAACCGCCCAATCAAACCTTGTAAAAAACGCATTTAGTTTTAATAGTTTTTTCTTGCTGTTGAATTTTGTCTGAAACCTTCCAAGTACAAAACCATCTTCAACTGCTTTAACAATGTTATTATAAAAAAAATTTGGCGGAAGACAATCGGCGTGCACAAAATATAGAATACTTTCCGTGGCTTTGGATGCACCGTAATTCATTTGCGCAGCACGTCCTTTTATTGGGCTAACTAATACCTCTGCTTGTGCCTGGAGGGCTGCAGATACAGTGTTATCAGTACTTCCGCCGTCTGAAACTATTATTTGAATGTATCCGCCAGCATGCTCTCTCAAATAATTGATAAGATGCCCAATACTATCAGCTTCGTTTAACGTGGGAACGATAATGCTAAGTCCTGGCCCGTTTTTCATTGGCGTTAATCGCAATAAAATTAATCTTAAAGTAAAGAAATAACTATAAAAAATACGGAGAAGATAGCGGTGAAGTTTTGTAAATTCTTGTGATAAATCAATGTGTTGCGTGAAGAATGGAGCCAAATCCTTTATAACATTATTTGCCCCAATTGAATTATCGTATCTCGATATACGTTTGACCAGGCGGATAATACCTGTTCAAGGAATCTAATATTTTAGTTGTGTCAGAAAGAGGTAGCTGAAAGTGTTCAGCTACTTTGTATGTCACGGAATCGTTTGTGTACATAACCACATGCCTTCCATAAGATTTTAAGATGGCCAACCGTGTAAGGGCAACCTGTTGGATTTTCGTTTCTTTAACTACTACATCAAACGAAGCAGTATTTGTATTGCCCGGCGATGCAAGCTTGCTTGTATCCGGTGCGGTTCCGTTCGAAACAGGATCAGTTGAATGGCCGGCGCTGTCACTCACAGGCACTATGTTATCAGCAGGTAATGGCTGGGCATCATTCTTTTTAAACAGAAAAAACCAAATAGCCCATGCGGCAAAACCTACAATAAGCAAGAGAACGATAACTGCCAGGGCCCGCTTTCCACTATTGGAGCCACGGGCTTTTTGATAATCATTAAATAAATTCTCTGTATCGTTTTCCTCCACATCATTTTCAGTCAGGTCCCGAGGAGCTTGCATTTTCTGCAATATCAGCTGCCCCGGCCTGAACTCAAGTACTCCCGATTTTAATTTATCTAAAGTGCCAATATTGTGAATGGTAAAGGGCTTGCCAATATTTAAGAACTGACGGCCCAGTGTCAAAAAAGAATCAAGGTCGGCGGAAGCAAGAGGTTTTATCTTTTTGGTATGCAGAACAATAAAATCAATGATTGATTCATCTTCACCTACTTTAGGATCATATTGAAAAGAGACAGCATTTGCGGGTATAACAACCGGCTTTTCATTATCAGTAACTTCAGGAAGTGGAATGTCTATTGAAAAGGTGCCAATTCCCTGCAAAGACATCTGCTTGTTTTTTAATAAATACAGTACAAGAGCCTGCTCAATTTTCACAGTGATAGTTTTAATGCAGGCAAACCTACCTATTATTAGTGGAATTCCAAAAACTGAATAAGAATGAAACATCCTGATTTTTTTTAAGAAAATTTACAGGTTAAATTTGCTGATGCTTACAAAAGACGAACTACTTTTTATAGAGTATTGGGAAAAAAACAGGGATAAAAAGAAGCATTTCCTGGCGCAGCTACTCTATGGATTGCCGCGTGGCCTTATGTTTGCACTACCGGTGTTAGTTGCATTGATTTTTCACAATTGGTATAAATCTATGGTCTATATTTCCGGCTCACAGGTAATTGTAATAACAATTTGTGTACTGGGTATCGCTGTGTTCTTTGCCGTTTTTCGCGAAAAATTTACCTGGGAAAACAATGAACAGCAATATAAAGAGTTAAAATTTAGAGAACAAAAAGAGGATGCAGCACATATATGAATTTTATACTCTTATTTAGCTGAACAAACCCCTTAAAAAATGAAATTATTCGTACCTGTTTTTGCTTTAATGATTTTTGTAACATCGTGTAAGAAAGATGCCGGCTGCGGTTACAGTGATTCGTCAACAGTTGCGCCTGCCACGGAAGTACAACAACTCCAGGATTCTTTGGCAGCCTATGGGATCACCGCTACATCTGCACCTTCCGGTTTCTTTTATAAAATTAATAATGCAGGGAGCAATCCCTTTATTTCCAACTTGTGCTCCAACATAACGTTAACCTATAAAGGGAAATTTTTTAACGGGACAGTTTTTGATTCTACTGCCATTGGGAGCGTAGCAAATTTTCAACTCGGTCAGCTAATTGTTGGTTGGCAAAAAGGTGTGCCTTTGATAAAAAAAGGTGGTGACATAGATTTATACATTCCGCCATCACTCGGCTTCGGCCCATCTCCACGCACCGGCGGGCCTGTTACTATTCCCGGGAATTCTTATCTCGTTTTTAATGTTCATATCGTCGACATACAATAAT
>JBDTSD010000111.1:0-14651 GCA_039931355.1 Ginsengibacter sp. | reverse complement strand
AATTGAAGGAAGCATCTGCACCGGTATAGATGTTGAGTGTAATGGTATCAGCCGGTTTTTCTGAAGTGTATTGTAAATCCGGTCCGAAAGGAATGATAGAGCCAGCCTTCACAAACACCGGCATCCTTTCATAAGGAGCATCAGCATTTATTTTTTGTCCGCTCGTATAAAATTTTCCTGAATAGAGATCATACCATCCAGCAGATTTTGGTAAATACAATTCGCGGTTTCTTTGTTTGTATTCATAAACCGGATTGATCAACAAAGAAGGACCGAACATGTATTGATCGCCAATATTTAAAACGGCTGTGTCCTTCCCGAAATCCATTGCTAGTCCACGCATGATGGTATAATTATCATGATAAGCAGCGCCGGCCAATGAATAGATATAAGGAAGCAAACGGTAACGCAGTTTATCGTAATACAAAAAGCTTTTGTAGGCAGGATGGTCATCAGGAGCCGTGTTGAAAATTTCCCTGAAAGGATATTGCCCATGTACGCGGAATAAAGGAACGAATGCACCAAACTGCGACCAACGTGATGTTAGCTCCCGCCATTCTTCCAAATTTTCTGCGTTAGGATTTTCAAATTTTTCAGGAACAACAAAACCACCGATGTCCATGGTCCAATAAGGAAGTCCTGACATTGAGAAATTGACACCTGCAGCAATTTGATTTTTCATATCATCCCAAGTAGAACCAATATCACCACTCCAAATAGCAGCAGCATAACGTTGTGAACCTGCAAAGCCTGAACGGGTTAAAAGAAAAACTCTTTTATCCGGATCGGTTGATCGTTGTCCTTCATAAATTCCTTTTGCGTTTTCCAGGGGATATGCATTCAAATATTCTGCAGCGCTTCCCAATGCAGTTGGCGTCATTTCCAATTTTCTTTTTTCAGGATCAACGTTGGAAAGAATATCCGGCTCACTCGCATCCATCCACCATGCATCAATTCCCTTGCTGTAAATTTTTTTGTTAATCAAATCCCAGAAACCTTTTCGTGCATTTGCATTGAAGGCATCATAAAAAGTGGAGACGTAACCTTTGCCGATCCAGTCTCTTTGGCTGTCAGCGATATTTTTTTTGTATAACCATCCGTTCTTATCGAATTCATTGTAAGTTGAAATGCCTTCATAAAACTTTGGCCATACAGAGATCATCAAATGCGTATTGTATTTTTTATGCAACACATCAATCATGCTGTCGGGAGAAGGGAAACGTTTTTCATCAAAATTCTGGCTGCCCCACTCTGGTTCTCTCCAATAATTCCAATCCAAAACAATATTGTCGATTGGAATTTTTCTCTTGCGGAATTCATCAACGGTTGAAAGAATTTCATCTTCTGTTTTATATCTCTCCCGGCTTTGCCAAAAACCCAACGCCCATTTCGGAACGATAGGCGCTTTACCGGTAAGATTTCTGTAACCGCTAATTACGTCATCCATGTTGTTGCCATAGATGAAATAATAATCAACCTGCTGTCCTGCTTCAGAAGAGAAGCTAAAACAATTTCGTTGTTCCTGCGAAAGTGGTTCCTGCCATTTTACAGATAGATAAGATTCACCTCCTTCAGGTATCCATTCAATTTTTATTGAAACCCTTTCCCCGCTTTTCAAATTAACAGGAAGCAGTGCCGGCGCAGGATTCCATGCTTTACGCCAACGATCTAAAACCAGTTGATCGTTCAACCAAACTTTTAAGCTGCCGCCAAGCGTAAACCGCAATTGATGAAGACCGGACAATTCACTTGCAATGCTTCCTTCCCAGGTAACAATACCTCTGTCAGGAACAAAATCTTTTGGCAACATGATTTTAGAATCTCCTAAAAATTCCATGTTAATATTTGTCTCCGCTCTTTGAAGAGCAATAATTCCTGGTTTTGATTTATCATTAGCATAAGAAGCGGTTAGCCAACCGGCCTCCTCTTTTTTCGAAAAAAGTTGAAGCGAAGAAAGTGGATGAAGTGGCCTGACGTCACCCACTTTTGTCAACGAATAATTGTCCCAAAGGATACCATAGTTTTTACTTGAGACAAGAAAAGGAATCGCCACTTCAGTATTGTTCTGGAAAAAGCTAACCTGTTGCCCTTTGTAATTGATAATGCCATCCTGGTGCTGACCAAGGCCATACCATGCATCATCGGGAGTTGATTGAAAAGTTTGGGTAACATTGTAATAACGTTTGCCATCAAATACTGCGGGTTGAAAACTGCGGCCACGAATTGGTTTTTCACTTAATATTTTTTTACCGTTGGCATCTAAAAAATAAACAAAACCTGTTTTAAGATTGACAATGGCGGTAAGTGTTTTTGTTTTTAGAGTGATGCTATCTTTTGAAGGAATTACATTCCACTTCAGATCGTTTCTTTTACCATAAACAGTAATCAAACTTTGCGTAGGAGCAATTTCTTTTCCAGGAGCAGCGATTACCCTTATAATATTATCTGCGATCACTTCAAGTTTTACAGCATTGGAAGTACCCGTAAACACCGGATCGGTATAAATGATAACACCATCTTTCGTTTGAATGTAAGATGGGGTTTCTGCCAATAAGACATTTAAAGACCAAAAATTGAGAAAGCTAAAAAGTAGCAGTCGTAATTTCATATACAGCAATCTTTCTTGTTAAATAATGCTGTAAAACTATTTCTAAGTAATTGAAGAGAGGGGCATCAAATGGGTATGATTAGGGTATAAAATGTGCATCCACGCTGGTTTTGGCCAGGTCTTGTCAAAACAATTGCCTGTTTGCAAATATTTTTGACTTTAAGTATTGCGAAGTGTGATATTACATTCTTCTAAATACAATTGCACAAGAACGCGGAATGTTGAGTATAAGCAGTAGGAAATTTTGGCAAGCGCCGTCTATGAAATAATCAGAGTTCAGAACTTTTTTTATCTACGATGTACTGCGATGGCAAGACATTAAATTCTTCCTTAAAATATTTGGTGAAGTTCTTGGGATTATTAAATCCCACTTCGTATGCAATTTCTGAAACACGCATTCCACTTTTTTCCAAAAGCTGTGCAGCTCTTTTTATTCTTATAGAACGGATAAACTCCAAGGGCGCTCTTCCGGTTAGTGAAAGAATTTTATTATATAAGGCCTTTCGACTCATACACATTTCGCGACTGAAATCTTCTACAGAAAAATCGGGGTTCTCCATAAATTTCTCAACAACCTCCAATGCCTGTTTCAAAAACTTTTCATCTACAGGCGTTACAGTTACTTCGCCCGGATTCACTTCAATTTGCTTTTGAAATCTTTTCTGCAATAACTTTTGTTGAGCCAAAAGATTCTTAATTCTTGAAGCAAGAATTTCAAACGTGAACGGCTTAGTGATGTAGTCATTCACTCCCGCCTGGAAACCTTCGATCTGTTTTTCTTCGTTGCCCATTGCGGTTAAAAGAATTACAGGAATGTGCGCAGTGATTGTTTCACTCTTAATCTTTTTTGCAAGTTCAATTCCATCCATCAGCGGCATCATGATATCACTGACAACGAGATCAGGATTTATTGATTTGATCTTCTCCCAGCCCTCTTTTCCATCCACGGCTTCTTCAACATGATATTGACCTCTCAGGTTTTCTTTAAGGTAAAAACGCAAATCTTCATTATCCTCAACTATGATAATTGTTTTCTTTTTCCCATGGCTCTGATTTTCTTCAAAACTAATTTGCTCTGAGTCTTCAATTGATACAGTATTGATAGTTGAATGAAAAGAAGGGTCATGAATCTTTTTTGCAGGAAGCGTTACAATAAAACAAGTTCCTTTTTCAGGTTCGCTTTTTACAGTGACCACGCCATTGTGAAGTCTCACAAATTCTTTTGTGATGGCCAAACCAATTCCGGTTCCCTGGTTCACCATACTGGCAGGAACATCGGTCTGGAAGTAACGTTCGAAAATCTTTTCTTGCTTATCAGCAGGAATGCCAATACCGGTGTCCTCTACTTCAATTGCCAATGTTCCTTCTTCTTCATTTGTGGAATGTGGAGTGTATATAAGCTTCACACTTACAACCCCATTATCATGTGTATATTTAAATGCATTGGAAAGAAGGTTGAAAAGAATTTTCTCAATCTTATCCTTATCAAAATAAATCTCAAGAGTTTCGACGTTTGAAGAAAATGAAAATTGAATCCCTTTCTTTTCAGCAATATCAGTAAATGAATAACTAATGTCTTCTGCAAATTGAACAATATCTCCAATAGATGGATGCAGTTTCAATCCTTGTACTTCTATCTTTCTAAAATCCAGTAATTGATTAACAAGATTCAACAAACGTTTAGCATTTCGGTGAACAAGATTCAGTTGTTTTTTCTGATCCTCGTCATCAGTGTTCCTGATAATTTTATCTAAAGGAGAAATAATCAAACTAAGTGGTGTGCGGAATTCATGACTGACGTTTGTAAAGAATTTTGTTTTTAACTGGTCAAGCGCATGCGCTCTTTCTGCCTCGCTTCTCTGTTGCCGCATTTCAAACCTCATGTGAATACGATCCAATGTAATCTTTCGGGCCAGCAAGAGAATCGCAAACGCAACAAGCGTGTAAATAATATATGCAACAGGTGTTCGCCAGAATGGAGGTGCAATATTTATGTCGAGCGTTTTTACATCGCTCCACACACCACCGGCGTTTAAAATTTTTACTTTAAAAATATAATGACCAGGATCGAGGTTCGTATAAGTAGCTCTCCGCTGGT
The DNA here is from genome assembly GCA_039931355.1 of Ginsengibacter sp. GTDB lineage: Bacteria > Bacteroidota > Bacteroidia > Chitinophagales > Chitinophagaceae > Ginsengibacter. Next base: position 9,945 of record JBDTSD010000111.1, on the reverse strand, counting down.
TTCCATCTGCATACAGCCAGTCGTTACTAAATCCCTTCAACATGTAGGCATATTTATCACGGCTGCTGTGTGAATAATCAAGTGAAGCAAACTCAATAGAGAAGACGTTTTCCTTGTACTTAAGGTTAATGCTTTTAAGGTGCGGCAAAGATTGCTGTAACAAAATACGCTTGTTGACTTCTTCTCCCACTTCAACATCTTTATTTAAGATCTGCAGGGCGGTAAAAACAATTTTCGGATGAAGAACAGGCTTTGCGATCTTATCAGCATTAATAATATTGAATCCGGAAGGTCCGCCGAAAATTAACTCTCCCTCTTTTGTTTTTAGCGACGCATTATCATTGAACTCGCGGTTTTGCAAATTGTTCATCTCATCGTAATTGACAACTGAAACAGCAATGGCATTTTCTTTTTGCTTTGGAATAACATTGCATAAGCCCTTAGGTGTAGAAATCCAAAGCGTCTGATGATTATCTTCGAGAATATTCAATATTATATTATCCGGTAAACCATCCGTTGTGGTAAATACCTGGAATTTTTTTTTTTGTTCGTTATATAAATTCAAGCCTTCATCTGTTCCTAACCAAATTCTTCCTTTACTGTCTTCTAAAAGAGAAATAACGTTGTTACTGACCAAACTATTTTTATCACTGCTATGGACATACGCAGTCGGACGCATTTTATTCTTTCCAAAAATGGTTAAGCCTCTATTCGTACCAATCCATAAATTTCCTTGTCTGTCTTCAAGAATTGCAGAAATATAATTAGATACCAAAGGACCGGCCTTTCCATCCCTGGTTTGGTAATGTTCAAACCGGTTTGTTTTTCTGTCGAAGCGATCAAGGCCGCTACCCAGCGTTCCGATCCATAGATTCTGCTGCCGGTCTTCAAATATTTCCCACACATTATCACTTGCCAGGCTCCAGGGATCGTTAGCGTTATTGCGATAGTGAGTAAACTTATTTCCATCAAAACAATTGAGCCCTCCAAAGAAAGTACCAATCCAAAGCTTGCCTTCATGATCTATCCACAAGCTCACAATTACATTTGCGCTTAAACTGTTTTCATTGTTCGGGTCGTGAAGGTATTGTTTGAATGTATTGTTTTTTCTATCAAAATAGATCAATCCTCCGCCATTTGTACCAATCCAGATATTACCCGATTTGTCCTCAACAAAGCGGTTCACATCATCATACTGCAGGCTTTTTGAATCAGATTCCTGGTGATGATAAAGTGGAAGTTTTACAATGTTGCCATTCAAATAATTGACACCCTGCTTGTAAGTTCCCAGCCAGATGATTCCATTATCATCTTTATACAATGCAATAATGCTATTTTGACTTAAACTCCGCGGATCTTTCGGATCGTTCAACAGGTAGTTCACCTTGAAGTTATTTTTTTTGTCGATCAGATTTATCCCTCCATGGTCTGTTGCAATCCAAATCAAACCGTCATTATCCTGCACAACCTGGGAAACAAGATTTGAATTTAATCTTGACGGGAACGAGTTTTCGTTAAACTGCCTGACAGAATTGTCCTGCGGATGAAAAAGAAAAACGCCATACGGTATCCACCATATCCAAACATCGCCGTCATTGTCAACGAAAAGATCGTAAGGATTAATCCCTTTATTTAGTTTCTGAAAAGCGGTAGAGGAGAAAATAATTTTGTTTGAACTGATATCATATTCCTGCAAAAAACCGGTTTGATAGACGACCCATAGCTTTCCGTCTTTTGTTTCTTTAACTGAAGTAATTTTTTCGTCAGGATTGAATTTAAAATTTTGCCTGAACGGTCTCGCTTTTTTATCCGCACTTGAGTAGAGGTACAAATCAAGTCTATCATAAAGAAACCAATACCGTCCATTGCTTCCTTTTGTAATGTTTACAATTGACCCCGAAGGCAATCCGAGCGTGTATAAATAATTAAGATAGTTGGCATCAAATTTTTCTGTGTAAGAATTATAAATGCAGGGGCCGTCTCTTGTATTTACCCACATCTTTCCGTCGGGAAGTTCGCAAAGAGCACTGATGGAATTATCGTGCAGCGCGGTACTATCATCCTGTTTATTGCGAAATATTTTGCACGAATATCCATCGTAGCGGTTGAGACCGGACACAGTACCAAACCAAAGAAACCCATCGTCATCTTTCAAAATGGTAGTGACCTGGTTGTGTGAAAGGCCATTGTAAATATCAAGCTTGGAAAAATTGTAGTGTTCGCTTTGAGCAAAAAGTGAAAATGATAGTAACAACAAAAAAGTCAAAAATACAAAACGCATCACAACATGTTTAACAAAGGGGAAAATTTTGTGGGTATCTTAAACAAAGTCCGGTCCCTATTAAGTGAAATCGGTGGTTAAGTTAACAAAATGAGCGGGAAAAAATTGTTTTGTGAAAACAATTCGAGAATAAAATCAATTAATTCCTAATGCAAATAATGCTTACGGGTTATTTTAAATGAAACTTTTTACCACAAGCAAAGTTTCTATCAACCAAATTAATAGCTGATTGAAACAGGCCTTTCTTTATTTCTGCATTTTCTGAGGCGATTTTTCTGCCATAGGACTTTTTACCCTTTTTATAAACATTTAAAGAACCAGCATGATGCAGGACATCACCTTTTTGCTTTACACTGAAAGCAGTTTTTTGTGGAGTTGCAATTACAGAAAGGTTTTGTTTCCTAAAACTTTGACCAATTGGATATTTTACAATTCGAACTATTGACGGACTGTAAAATTGAATTTCCACATTTAAAGAAGCGATAGTTGCTTTAATTCCTGTATCAGTTTTTTGATAGGATTGTGCATTGCTATTATTCACAAAGAAGCCGAGTGCCATTGATAAAACAACTATAATTTTTATATTCATAATATTCTCATTAACCTGTTGGCACTACGGTAGGGTTTGTTACTCCAACGCTTTCAGAAAAAGGACGGGTGGTGATTACTACTTTGTCGGGAACGTTTACCACAGCAGCGCAACTATTCATTTTGCAACGCTAGGTGAAAACGGAACAGGATCAACCCGCTCTGGTGTTTTAGTCATAAATTCTGCTAACGGTGAGGCTAGAAGGGTGACGGTTTCTCAGCCACCTACTATTTATCCTTCTTATAATATAACGCCCAAAGCACCTGATGCCACAGGAATGAATAGCACGGCTGTACAAATAGCTGCCAATATTAAATTGGGAATAAATCTTGGGAACATTATTATACTCCCCCTAATTTTTGTTTATTGTCTTCGGATGTCGATTGGGGCAATATGTTTTATTACTGGGGCGCCAATTACCATTCAACGACAGACCCGGCGAGGAACTCAACGTTTGGCGAAGAAGGCTATGTAGACAGCACATTTAGAAAAATGAAAACAAACTTTACAGTTGCAGGCATTCCTATTGTGTTGGGTGAGTTCGCTGCTGTCAGAAGAAGCAATCTGACAGGCGCTGCGCTGGCCCTGCATGTAGCCTGGAGATCACATTATTACAGTTATCTCACCCAGCAGGCTAAGGCAAATGGTATTTTGCCCTTTGTTGGGATGTAGGGTACAGGGATGGGATATTTAACCGGCAAAACAACACTGTTTTTGACCAGATGGCGCTGGATTCCCTGCACAAGGGGACCGGTCTTTAAAATCATTCTTGCGCGGCCATTAGGGAGAAATTCCTTCACAAAACCGGCTATCTTCAGAAAAATTTAATAACTAATAGCGTCAATGAACAAATTTGTATTTTAGATAAATACAAAACAATGTGATGACAGCATTACGTGTCAAGTCTTTACCTGAACTGAGAATTTATTCGCAAAAGAGAGGACAAAATATTTTAAATGAAAAAATATACGCTACTATTAATAACATTATTAATTGCTTCATCTAATTTAAAATCGCAGCAAAGCAATCCCTTTTTTCCGGAAGAGAAACTGGTGACCACAGGTATTTATTATTATCCCGAACATTGGAATGAAAGCCAGTGGGAACGTGATGTTCAGAAGATTTCATCAATGGGTTTTGAGTTTGTTCACCTGGCTGAATTTGCCTGGTTTAAAATGGAACCAAATGAAGGAATGTTTGACTTTGCCTGGCTTGATAAAATCGTCAACCTCTGTGCAAAATATAATCTAAAGGTGTTGCTGTGTACCCCCTCGGCCACCACGCCAATCTGGATGCGGACAAAGTACCCGGAAACTTTTATCATGGACGGTCATTACCTCCGTGCTGAGCACGGCACCCGTGGCCTGGGCTCAATTGTTAACGCCAGGTACCGCGAATATGTTGACAAGATTGTAACGGTAATGGCGAAACGCTACGGGCAAAATAAAAATGTAATTGGATGGCAACTGGATAACGAACCCGATGCCAAACCTGACTACAGCCCTTCTTCACAGCAAGCTTTCAGGCAATGGCTAAAAGATAAATACAAAACAGTTGATGCCTTAAATGCTGCCTGGGGCACCGCTTTCTGGAGCCAATGGTATATCAAATTCGATCAGATCATCATTCCCAACACAACGCTGGTAGGTTGGTGGGGTAATAACCCACATGCACTGCTTGATTTTAAAAGATATTCGGCAGATGCACAGGCTGAATTCCTGGATCGCCAGGCTGGCATTTTAAGGAACTTCATTTCAGCCAAACAATACATCACCACCAATTATACGGCGGTTAGCACCGGGGCTGATCCGCGGCTCACAAAAAAACTTGACTTTGCAACTTATACAGCCTATCCCAATGGTGGCAATGACAATATTGGCGACAAGGGCTTCCGTTTGGGCAACAGTAAAGTCATTCTCTTTGCTGCTGAATATTATAAATCGGTTGGCGGTGTATCGGGTGTAATGGAATTGCAGCCTGGCCCGGTTAATTGGGGTAGCTATAATCCGCTTCTTTTACCCGGCACCGTTCGTATGTGGTTGTACCATTCTTTTGCCGCCGGCGCAAAACTGGCCTGTTCATACCGGTTTCGCCAGATTATTTATAGCACGGAGCAGTATCATTCAGGTGTAATACAAACAGATGGTGTAACGCCTTCGCGGGGTGGTGAGGAGTATATGCAATTCATGCAGGAAATAAAGGAACTGCGCAAGCAATTTAAACCGGGTGCTCAAATGCCGGAGAAACTGGCTGCACGATCAACAGCCATTGTCTGGAACCTGGAAAACTACTGGACCATCGACAGGCAAAAACAGACTTACCAATGGGATGCCTGGAATTACCCGATTAAGTTTTTGGAAATTGCAAAATCCTTTGGTGCACCGGTAGATGTAATTCCTGAAACGGTCGATTTATCTAAATACAAGTTTGTTATTGTGCCTGCTTACGAAATGGCAGATTTAGCCTTGGTGAAAAAATGGAATGATTATGCAGCAAACGGCGGCCATTTAATTATTACCTGCCGCACGGCAACCAAAGACCGGATGGGTCATTTTTGGGAGGCTGAAACGGCAGCCCCGATTTCAGACCTTATCGGTGCTCATGTTAAAGCAACAGATATGCTTTCAAATAACGGCAAGGGCGATCTGCTGATGAATGTTAACCATTATACCTGGAACAACTGGGCCGATCTGCTTGACCCGGAAAAGAACACTGAAGTACTTGCAACGTACAACAACCAATTCTACAAAGGCAAAGCAGCGGTGGTGCAGCATAAGGTTGGTAAAGGTTCTGTCACCTATATTGGTGTGGATACAGACGATTCTAAATTAGAGAAAGACATGTTAAGTGATATATATACAAAAGCCGGCGTTACCGTGCAGAACTATCCGCAGGGAGTGTATGTTTACTGGCGGGATGGTTTTTTTGTAGCGGTAAATTATTCCTCTGAAAATTACACGATGAATATACCTGCAACAGCCAACATACTTGTTGGAGAGAACACGTTGAAACCTGCAGGCGTATTGGTATGGAGTGAGTAGTTATTAAAAGATAAAATAAATAAGCAGATGAAAAAAGCAGTTTTGGTATGGTGGATATTACAATTTGCCGTTTCCATAAATGTAATAGCGCAAAGAACTATTAATATTGATTTCAGCAAAACATCGGGTAAACTCAACAGCATGTTCAACGGGTGTGTAGGTGCCGGCCGTGCCAATGAAGGCCTCCGGGCCGATTGGCAGCAACAACTGGCTTACGTAAAAAAAGAATGCGGTTTCAAATACATCCGTATGCATGGGCTGTTAACCGATGATATGGCGGTATATACTGAAGATAACAAAGGAAACCCGCAGTACAATTACATGTATGTTGATGTGTTGTTTGATTTTTTACGCAGTATCGGTATCAAACCATTTGTAGAGTTAGGGTTCATGCCTTCCCGGCTGGCCAGTGGTAACCAAACCATTTTTTGGTGGAAAGGAAACGTTACCCCGCCGAAAGATTATGAAAAATGGGCAGCATTAATTCGTAACCTTACCCAACATTTTACCGAACGCTACGGCGCCGAAGAAGTGAAGACCTGGTATTTTGAAGTGTGGAACGAACCCAATCTTTCTCCCGGCTTTTGGACCGGAACACAACAGGATTATTTCAAGTTATATAAATACGCCGCGGAAGCAGTTAAAAAGGTAAATAAGCAATATCGTGTGGGTGGCCCCGCAACGGCGGGGGCAGCCTGGGAACCAGAAATGATAGATTATTGCCAACAAAATAAAGTGCCGATAGATTTTATCAGCACACATTCTTACGGCGTAAAACAGGGCTTTCTTGATGAACATGGCAACACAGGAACCGTGCTAAGCAAAGACCCTATGAGTGTTAGTGGTGATGTACTTCAGTCACGAAAAGAAATTGCCAATTCATCCATGCCCAACCTGGAACTGCATTATACGGAATGGAGCGCTTCCTACACGCCTGCCGATCCTATTCATGACAGTTATCACGAAGCCGCCTATGTGTTGCAAAAAATGAAACAGGTTGGCAATGCAGCCAATTCCATGTCATACTGGGTGTTCACGGATATTTTTGAAGAACCCGGTCCCCGCTATACGCCATTCCACGGCGGCTTTGGTATGCTCACGATACAGGGCATTAACAAACCGGTATTTTATGCATACCAGTTTTTAAACCGGTTGGGCAATATAGAAATGCTGAATAAAGATTCCGCTTCGTGGGTTACAAAAGATGCGGCCGGAAATGTGCAGGCATTGGTTTGGGATTTTACCAATACGCACCCGGGAGATTCGGTTAACAACCAGCAATATTACATCCGCGATTTACCCTCAAAATCAAAGGGTAAACTAACCGTGAACCTCGCTCATGTACCTGCGGGTACGTATTCCCTTGAAGTGTATAAAATAGGTTATCGCAGCAATGATGCTTATTCAACCTATTTGTCAATGGGCAAGCCTTCGCAACTAAACAGGCAACAGGTAGAGCAAATAAAAAAGCAAAATGACGGATCACCGTTTTTAAAAGAAGTGATTAATATAAAAGAAGGAATGCCATTTTCGAAAGAACTGGAGCTTAGGGAGAATGATGTTTTCTTTCTAAACCTGGTCAAAATATAAGGCTGTATTGATCGGTATTTTTTTCATTTTTATTAAACCAGGAAAAAACAATGAAGTTGCTGTTTAAATATTTGTTTGTGTTAATTGGATTTTTGTTGCTGTCAGGTGTAAGCCTGGGGATATTAAACTAATAGTAACATCTCCCGGTTTGAAAGAGGCTACGGTAAATATGAAAACGATTCGTGAGAAAAGTACTAAAGCATTTAGATGACTTCAATGAAATGAAAGTTATTTTAATTCAAGTCTTAATTTACAAGTTTGTGTTCAGGTTAGATGCTTATTTTAAGTGCTTAAAAATTCTTCTTTTTTTGTAAAAGTTATAAATAAAGTTCAACTAAATAATATGTTCAAATACTTGTTGTACGGACTTATGGTTTCAACAATATCAATACAAATTAGCCGTGCACAAGTAAAAACACCTGCTCCTTATGGCCCTCTTCCAACCGAAAATCAGATGCGATGGCAGGAAATGCAGTATTATGCTTTTGTACATTTCTCCTTAAACACATACACCGATCAGTCGTGGGGCTATGGAAATGAAGATGTGAACCTGTTTAATCCAAAAGAGCTGGACTGCCGTCAGTGGGCTCGTATTTGCAAACAAGCTGGCATGAAAGGCATTATCGTTACCGCAAAACATCATTGTGGCTTTTGTTTGTGGCCCTCCAAATACACCGATTATTCCGTAAAAAATGCCCCGTGGAAAGACGGCAAAGGGGATGTGATCCGCGAACTGGCCACTGCCTGCAAAGAATACGGTTTAAAATTAGGCATCTACCTTTCTCCGTGGGACAGGAACTATGCGGATTATGGTAAACCTGCCTACATCGATTATTTCAGGAACCAGTTGAAAGAATTACTAACTAATTATGGCGATATTTTTGAAGTTTGGTATGATGGCGCTAACGGAGGTACGGGGTATTATGGCGGCGCCAATGAAAATCGGACCATAGACCGCACCACTTATTACGACTGGAAAAATACGTACAAACTCGTTCGTAAGTTGCAACCAAAAATCGTTATCTGGAATGATGGTGGCGAACGGGCTGATTTGCGCTGGGTAGGCACGGAAGGTGGCGCTGTTGGCGAAACCAACTGGAGCTTATTGAATGCTACCGGCGATGTGCCTTATCAAATGTTGCACTATGGTGTGGAAGACGGAAACGCCTGGGTGCCGGCCGAAGTAAATACTTCTATCCGCCCCGAGTGGTTCTATCATCCGTCGGAAGATAGCAGGGTAAAAACGCTGCCCGTGTTGATGGAAACCTATTACAATTCCATCGGGCACAATGGTACGTTGCTGCTCAACTTCCCGATCATGCCCAATGGGTTGATCAATGAAAAAGATGAAAAAGCAGCCTTGGAATTGGCGAAAGCCGTGAAGGAAGCCTTTGCGGTAAACCTTGCGGAAAAGAAGAACGCAACTGCTTCCAATGTTCGTGGAAATAGTAAAAATTTTAATGCAGACAAAGCTGTTGATAATGATAAAAACACGTATTGGGCAACGAACGACAATGTGAAAACGGCTTCGCTAACCATCGATTTTGGTAAGCCAACCACCTTTAACCGTTTCCTGGTGCAGGAATATATTCGCCTGGGCCAGCGGGTAAAAACTTTTTCTGTTGAAGCGATGGTGAACGGAAACTGGAGGCAGATAGCAACGGCAACAACCATCGGCTATAAACGTATTCTCCGTTTCCCAAGTGTGAAGGCAACACAGGTGCGGTTTAATATAACGGACTCTAAAAGTTGTCCGTTAATTTCCAACATCGGCGTGTATGATGCACCGCAAATAATGACTGTTCCATCCATTATCAGGAATCAATCAGGCGAAGTAATCATCACTCCTGCTGACAAAGAATCAGATGTCTATTATACGTTAGACGGAAGCGTGCCGACTTCCAAATCGAAAAAATACAATAGTCCATTTAAAACAGAAGGCAAATTGAATATAAGGGCAATTGCCTTCGATGCGTCCACTAATAAACGCAGCCCCGAAAGCGGAGAAAAATTCGACATAGTACGCAGTAGCTGGAAAATTGCAGGTATAGACGAAAAAAAGGCAAATGCAATATTGGATGGAGATCCTGCAACGGCCTGGCATCAAAGCAGCGATAAAAAAATGCCCATTGACCTGGCTATTGATTTGGGTAAAGAAGAAAACCTGGCCGGTTTTAGGTATTTACCTGATCAGGGATTATGGAATCCCGGCATTATTAATAGTTATGAGTTTTACATTTCCCAAGACAATGTAGAATGGACACTGGTTGATAAGGGAGAGTTCTCCAACATCAAAAACAACCCTCTGTGGCAGACCGCAAACTTTGCAGTTGAAAAAGCCCATTATATTAAACTACGAGCCTTGCATAATACTGAGGGCAATGATAATACTGGGTATGCTGAAGTAGATATAATCACTAAGTAATTTTGGAATAAGAAAAACA
>JBDTSD010000110.1:0-14740 GCA_039931355.1 Ginsengibacter sp. | reverse complement strand
AATACGATAGCTTTCGGCCTAACGGGAGCGATGAATATGTTGTAGGAAAACTGCAGGACGAGTTTGGCAATAAAATAGTTATCGCGGGTTCTGTTTTAAGGCCAGGCCCTTACCAACTTATGCCCGGCACTACCGTAAAAGATCTCATAGAAAAAGCAGGGGGACTTACCGTAGATGCATACACTGGCCGTGTATCTATCTTTAGGTATTTTACTAATAAGATGCCAACCATACTTTCCATCAATCTTGATTCAGCATTAAATTACAACCAGGCCGTTCTGTTGAAGAAAAATGATTCTGTGTATGTTCATTCTATTTTTGAGTTCAATGATCAAAACGATATTACTGTTGAAGGAAATGTAAGAAAGCCCGGCGTAGTACAATGGCGTGAAAACCTTACTCTTCGTGATCTGCTGCTTTCTGTTGGAGGTTTAACAGAGTCTGGTGATTCATCTAATATTGAAATTTCACGTAGGATAAAAAACGCAAGTATTGATAAGGCCAATCACAATGAAAGCCGCATAATAAATGTGGACCTTACAGCCCGGGCACAATCTTCAAATGATGTATACCTGGAACCATTCGACATAGTTATTATAAAAACACGGCCGGGATATATAAAACAGCGCAGCGTGCTGGTATTGGGCGAAGTAAAAAGCCCTGGCCGGTACGGCCTGGAAAATAGCGGTGAAAAAATCAGTGATGTTTTAGAAAGAGCCGGTGGCTTTAGAGCATCTGCAGATAGCTCGTCCATTACCATAAGGAGGAGCATAAAATCAAACCTGACTTTAGAAGAAAGGCAAAAACTCTTTGAAAGAATTTTAAATATCAATTCCGACAGCCTTTCTCAAAACCCAAAATTAAAAGATGAACTGTATAAAAGCTATGACTTGATAAGTGTTGACCTTGCTACTGCCCTTGCTCATCCTAACAGTTCAGAAAATCTTGCGCTCGAAGAAGGCGATGTGCTAACTGTTGACAGAAGTACCAATCTCGTGAAAATAGCAGGGGAGGTATATTTTCCCACCATAGTACCTTATAAGGCGAATAAAAATCTTAAATACTATGTGCAGCAGGCCGGCAATTTTACTCCTTATGCCCGCAAAACAGGGGCGTTGGTAATTCACCCAGACGGGAAAGCAGAGTCTGTAAAGCATTTTTTATGGTTCAAATCGTATCCTTCTGTTACACCCCGGTCGGAAATTTTTGTGCCTCAAAAGCTCAAGAATAACCGGGCAAGAATTGGCGCCGGAGAATTAGCACTTATCGTATCCGCTTTAGGCATCGTGGCAAATGTGATTATAAGTGCAACAAAATAAAATTGATTCATCATGGCTTTAGAAGAAAAAAAAACTATTCAGGATTCGAATAATATAAGGCCTCTTGTATCCGGAGATTTGCATCTGATCTGGAGAAATTTGCTTAAAAGATGGTACCTGTTTTTAATTGTAGGGGTACTGGCAGGTGCTTGCGGGTTTATTTACGCTTTTACAAAAAAGCCAACTTATAAAAGCCATCTTACCTTTGCCCTGGATGATGGAAACGGCGGGGGTATTGGAAATTTCTTAAATCTCGCATCGCAATTTGGCCTAAACATTGGGGGTGGCAAAGATATTTTTGCCGGAGATAATATTCTTGATATTATGAAAAGCAGGCGAATGTTAGAAGGAGTTTTTCTCTCCACAGATACTTTCGACAACAAACCATATACGCTTATTGAATACTTCCTGGACGTAACAGGCAAACGGGAAAAAAATCCAATACTTAGTGGAATTCATTTTCCCGCAGGTAAATCTAAAGCTACTTATACTTATCAACAGGATAGCGTACTCTACGCTGTTTCCAATGATTTTGCAGACAATTTTATAACGGCTGAAAGGCCTGACCGAAAATTGAGTATTTACGAAGTAAGCGTAACAAGCCCTAACGAAAAGTTCACCAAAGTATTTACTGATAGAATTGTAAATGAGACAAACAATTTCTATATAGAAATAAGGACCAAAAAAGCGAAGGAAACGCTGGATGTATTAGAAGAAAGGGTGGCAACGATGAAGGGTAATCTTAACTCGAGCATCACCAACCGCGCTTCCGTGCAGGATGTAAATGTCAATCCTGCTTTTTCAGCCGCCCAGGTGCCCGTTTTAAAGCAGCAGGCAAATATCCAGGTGTATAGTGCCGCCTATGGTGAAATGTTTAAAAACCTGGAATTGGCAAGGTTTCAATACCTCAATGAAATTCCATTAATGCAAATAATAGATGCGGCTGATTATCCTATGCAAAAAATTAAGCCTGGAAAATTAAAAACCGCTATTCTCTTTGCCTTTTTTGCAGGTTTACTACTCTTATTGATCATTTGGTGTTGGTCTATTTATAAAGACAGGAAATCAAGAATTTTATTATTGCCCTCTCTATAATCAGGTACAAATAAACCGATTCTCAAAAATGGATTTGCTTTCGAGGTTTAAAAAGGATTATTTAAACTACCTTATTAGTATCATATTACCGGCGTTTATTGCCGGTATTTCAGTTCCTGTATTTAAACATTTATTGGGGGCGCAAGGATATGGAAATTTTGCAATTTATTATAATGCAGCACTAATTGGAACAGCGATTACTACAGGGTGGATAACCCAAAGTATTTACCGCTTTTACCCGTCAAATACTAATAAACATTTATTCGCCAAATTATCTATTGCGTTATCTAACAGAACCCAACTATTTTTTTTTCTGCCGGTAATATTTTTTGTTTGGTATTTTAAAAACGATATACTATTAGGAATATTAGTATGCTTGGCAATTTTTATGAATGCTATGCAATTTGCATTTATCGCCATTGCCCAGTCCAGTTTTTTATCTAAAAAAACTATCTATTCAGAAACCATCAGGGCAGTTTCTTATATAGTAATCGCCTTGATACTATTATTAGTTACTCCTTCAAATTATTTGTATGTGCTATTTATAGCTAACATTATTTCTTACGCATTATCAGTTTATTATTTGCGGAGCCAAACCCGGCTTTTTTTTATTCAAAATAGTAGCCAGGACACCCAGGGATTAACGTTTGGGAGACTTGCCCGGCAATTTTTCAAATACGGTGCTCCACTTTCAATGTGGGTAGTCTTTGCTTATTTGTTGCCTTACATTGATAAAATATTAATTCTGCATAACCTGGGCCCACAGGTACAAGGAAACTATCAAGCCCTTTTTGATTTTTTGTTCAGGGGGTTGACTGTGTTGATCTCACCAGTGCTGATTTCCTTACTTCCTCTACTTACGCAGGCTTATGAAAAACAAAAGATTAATGAAATAAGACAATTGTTGAAGAAAATAATTTTATTTGAATTAGGTGGATTTCTTGTCTCAGCTATTTTGTATTGGTGGTTTGGAGCCAAACTTATCTTTATCATTTTAAAAATTCCGGATACAATCTCATTCCGTCTAATGGGACTTGTTATTATACTTGGAACTTTTATTTGGCAGATAGCAATGGTGGTTCATCAAAAATATGTATTGAAAATGAAGAGCCTGTTTTTATTGTGTATGATCGCAGCCGCTTTTTGTTCGCAACTTATTTTTTATTGGTTTACCAGGAAATCCGTGGATCCTTTGATATACCCATTAGGATATTTAATTGCGGCAATTTTCTATCTTTTTTTTGTTTCTATATCGCAAATACCTATGATCTTAAAATCTTTATTTATACGTGTAAAGAATTACTTTGCAAGGTAAACTGATTTAAATCCGTATCTATCACTTGTTGAGAATATAAATTATTGCAAAAAGAAATGAACGAATTGAGTAATATATTAACCGAATTAATTTTTATTTTACTTCACTTGTTTGTGTTCCTGGCAAATTATTTACTTGCCAATAAAAACCTGTTTTATCCCTCTGTTTTATTTTCACTATCATGGACCGTAATTCTTACGTTGCATTTTATTTTCGGTTTTACAATCCTCGACCAATTATATCCTCTTGGAATAGACACCTTCTTTATAGTATTTATTGGCACACTTAGCTTTAGTTTCGGCTGCTTTATGATGTCACTTTACAGGCAACATCGAAGATTTGAAAGACCAATTCATTTGCAATTCGAGCCTCCTATATTCAGGATATCTTTGAGGTTAAGAATGATATTTCTTGCAATATTAGTGATAGGCCTTCCCTTCTATATCCAGGCATCTTACAGGGTTTTTTTGGCTTCACATATAGATGACTTTTTTGTCGGTCTGCGAACTGAATTAAGTTATGGAGACGAGGATATAGGTGTTACCAAATATTTGGTGACATTTTCCTTCGTAATATTTTCAATCAATTACTACACATATTTAAAACAGAAAAGCAACTTAAACTTACTAATTGTAATTTTTACTTTTATTGTTACCGTGACTTACTCAATTTTAGCTACCGGGCGAAGCTATTTTTTTATGATACTCTCAATTTATTTGGGTCTTAGTTATCTTATTAAAAAAGGATTTTCATTAAAAAAATATATAACGCCAGTACTAATATTTAGTTTGCTGTTTATTTCGATCGGCATATTATATGGCAAAGGAGGAAGCAGGGATGATTCCTTAAAAGAAAACCTTAAAAGTTCTTCAGAAACTACAGCCATTTATCTCGTCTCTTCGCTGAGTGCATTGGACATGGAAAGAAAGAATCATGTAAGGGCAAAGTATGGAGGGGAAAACACATTGCTTTTTTTTGTGAAGATTGGACAAAAACTGGATCTTTTGTCAAATGTAAAAGCAGGTACTTTACTTTCTGAATTTGTTTTTGTGCCTTACCCGACAAATGTATTTACATTTTATAGCCCTTATATACGTGACTATGGGGTATTGTATGCCTGGATTATGATAGCCTTTTTCGGAGCATCGCATACCTGGATATTTCATAAAGCGGTAAATACAAAAAATATCCGGTATTCATTGTATTATTCATTTCTATTGTACCCGGCTTTAATGAGCTTTTTTCAAGACCAATACATGAGTCTTTTCTCTACCTGGCTTCAAATAATTTTTTACACGGAGGCGTTTTTAGCGATCAATAGCTATTTTAACTGGCGATTTCCCGGGAAGATTGTTACTTAGAGACTATCATGTTACCTACGTTAATTTTTTGTTTACTGTGAATTTTTTTCTAAAATAACACAAAGTGCGTTGCTCCTATTGCGGTTTGTCTTTCCCGTAAAAGCAAATATTATAATCGGTTCTACAATTGATCTGACAAGCCTTTTAAGATTCGTTTTTATTTTTTTTATCAAAGTATCATCAATCAAATCCTTTGGCTGTAATACTTTACCCTCCTTACTTAAAGTAGGCCCTATTTTGTACCGCTTCATATACCATTCATGATACTTAAATGCAGGGTTATCAAAATGCTTTTTATTAAAGTTGGTGAAGTCAAAAAATGAAAGGCCCAGATTTTTTTGTTTTGAAATCATTTTAAATGAATCTTCCGAAAACCACGTCAGATGCACGGGCGGCAATTCTGTATTCCAATATTCATGTTGTGGAAAGGCTGATTTGTTTGGAGTTGTAATAATAAGTTTTCCCCCAGGTTTCAAAAGATTTATAAGAGCGTCACAAAAATTAACAGGGTCTGGCAGGTGCTCTATAACCTCAGTAAGTATAACCAAATCAAAAGCAGCAGGGTTATCTAATGCATACTGATAAACGTCACCACATACGTAGTGAGCGCCGAATTGATTTTCCGCCCTTTTCACCGCATCCATAGAGATGTCTAACCCGATGATATCATATCCGGATTGAGTTACCGCGTAAGTTAAATAGCCTAAACCTGAACCAACCTCTAATATTTTTGCATTCTTATTTGTTTGGCGTAGGATTTCTCTTACAGAATAATAATTTGGCTCCTTAGAAGCAAGGTAATCAAGGGCATTTTTTTTAGAAATAATTTCTTTTGCATAAAGCGCATACCTGTTGTAGCCCGGAACAATATCCGGGTTAGAATATATTACATCATAAATTTGGCTAACTACGAGGTGCGGCCACGCAAAAGAAGTATTGCAGGATGAACAGTAATATATGTCAAACTTTTCTCCTTCGCTGTAACCGTTAAAATCTTCAAGAGCAATTTTAGCGGATTCATTACAGACGATACATTGTGTCTCTTTCATTATACCTTTCTAATATGAAACTAATTATCACGTGCAGAATATCTATAAATATATCAACGAAAAATGGCGAAGATATTGCAGATTGTTGTTTCAAATATTAGATGCGTTGCTTTTTCAACTTAATAATGATGAGAAGATATCAATTAATGTTAAATAGATTTCATTGAGTAACTTAATTTGCGCAGCACGACAATGCGTATACTTGTGAAGTATATTCGTGATTTAAGCAAGAAGGATCGCAGATCAATTCAAAAAAACTAAATGGTAGATATAGTAATAGTAAACTGGAACAGCAGAGATTATTTATATAAATGCATTGAAACAATTTTTACCAAGCTTAATGAAGAAGTTGTCGGCAAAGTTTTTATTATTGATAATGATTCTTCAGATGAATCACTTAAGAAAATTAACAGGCGTGAAAAAATTTTAATTGTAGAGAATAAACAAAATAATGGCTTTTCGAAAGCATGTAACCAGGGTTTTAAACTATGCACATCGCCCTACATTTTATTGCTGAACCCGGACACGCAACTTTTTGAAACAACACTTTCCCAATGTATCTCTTTTATGAGCAGTCATTTGGATATAGACATATTAGGCTGCCAGCTTTTAAATGATAATGGAGACGTTTCTTACAGCTGTGCCCGCTTTCCAACCCCTTTAAGATATTTTTACGATATGACCGGGTTGTCAAAAGTTGCTCCCAAAATTTTTACCCCGGCAGTTCTTATGACAGATTGGGATCACAAAGAAAGCAGGAAAGTAAACCAGGTCATGGGAGCTTTTATGTTTATGCGGCTGTCAATTTTTAAACAGCTCGGATATTTTGATGAGCGTTTTTTTGTGTATTACGAAGAGCTTGATTTTTCAAAGCGCTTGTACGATGCAGGCGGCGTTAGTTATTTCGATGCCGCCATACAAGCCAGGCACATTGGCGGCGGCACTACTAATAACGTAAAAGCATTCAGGCTATTTCTAAATTTGCGAAGCAGGTTGCAATATTCCAAAAAGCATTTTAGCCTTACAGGCTATATTGTTGTCAGGTTTTGCACTTTCTTTATTGAACCGGTTACCCGCCTCATTTCATTATTGCTTAAAGGGAAATTTGAGGAAATAAAAGCGGCTTTTAAAGGGTACAGCTTATTGCTGAAAAAAAGTCATTAATGCCCTTTCATGTATTTAAAAAGGAAAATAGTGTAGCTAATCATGAATTACTTTTTAATACAAAAACTCTTTGATCACCTTGCCCGGATTGGTTTAGCTCTTCTGCTTTCTTAAGAAAATTTTTCACCTGCTTTTTCGAAAAAATATTCTTACGAAGAATTTTCTTATAAAAAGGTTTATAAAAAGAATCAACGGCGGTTAAGCTTATCCCTCTTTTATATTGCTCACTTCCAATAAATTGAAAAGTTCTAGAATCGTCAGTTATTTTTTCAATTTTTAAGCCCGTTCCTTTAGCAAGCAAATTCATGCTTTTATTAGTATGAAGAAAAACATGGCGTGGCGCATCTAACTGAACCCAATTATTTTTATAAAACTCATAAGCATAAGAATCACATACAGGAATACTGATTATACATTTACCATTTACCGATAAAAGGCTTTTTATTTTTTGCAATACTTCCTTCGGGTCAGCCATATGCTCAAAGCTGTGATGAAGTATTATGACATCATACTTAGTACTCTCATCAAGTTCAGTAACGTAACCCTTCTTGATTTTCCAACCTTTAAATTGTAAATCTTTCGATATAAAAGGATCCACACCTTCAATATTCTTATATCCCAGGGAGTATAATGCTTCCAGCAATTCGCCACTTCCACTGCCTATATCTAATATCGAAGTGTTTTTATTGATATAATCTTTCAAAGATCTTACGCCCTTAGTTTCAGGTGCTTTTGTAATTTTTGGCAAAATGGCCGGCAAATCCAATTCCCTGGCAACATTATTTTTTAATATTGTTTTCTTTACTTTATTCTTTAAGCTATTGATCGAAGACGAGAAGCTATAATAACTTTGGGGATATAATAATTCAGGATCCAATATTGGTTCTTCTATTTGTAAAACACCACATCCGAAACATTTATAATATTTATAAGTTTTCCCTGTTCCGAACATCATTTCTTTTACTTCCAATACTTCATCAAATTTTGGACTATTACAAATCCTGCAATTATTCAAAATCATATTTTAGTTATGTTTTTACTAATGATAAAACATCATGCTTTAGTGCTTACATCTGAAATGTTCAATCCTTTGGAAACCTGGTACCAAATGGAATCCAGCGCTTCATCAGAAAAAATTATTTTGCACATAATTCAAGTCCATCATTGCCGGATTTTCTCTTTCTTCAGCTTTCATATTTTTTATCCGGGGGATTTTTGAAACCCATTTTTCTTTACCGGAGCAATATAAATCTTCGTCGCCATTATTCATTATTTCCTGGTAAGCCGGTAAACCAAAAATAAATTAATTTATTAGCAGGTTATGCCTGATCATTTGAAAAAAATCAGGCTGCCAACTATTTCAAATATAAATTTTGTCCCGGGGTGATTTTTTTATAATTGTGTCATCCCCCTTAGGTTAGCCGGGGCTGTTAGTAGTATTCTATCATAAGCTTT
This sequence comes from Ginsengibacter sp., assembly GCA_039931355.1. GTDB lineage: Bacteria > Bacteroidota > Bacteroidia > Chitinophagales > Chitinophagaceae > Ginsengibacter. The sequence continues at coordinate 5,982 of JBDTSD010000110.1, read as the reverse complement.
ACTGGTAGCAGCTATTTCAAATGGTCCTTTATTTCATTTTGCAAAATATGGGACCGGCGGTTGTCTGCCGGTTGCGATACGTACAATAAATGAGGTACATATCTATCTTTAAAGCCTTAGAATTCATTAAGCAATTTTGTAAATTATTAATCAGGAAATTTTATGTGCCCTTCATTTACGGAATTTTCAAATGTAGTGTGGAAACGAGAACTGCGTATTTTTAGTATAGCATTCTAAAAAACGTTAGCAAATAATGTTATTGAAATAGACTTAAGATAGCGGCAAAATTTCCTTTCCGCCTTTACAATTTATCAGTAAAAAAAGATACTTATTCAGAAACCAAATTCTTACATAATGAAACCTGAATCCCATCAATTACAGTTTACTTCAAAGAAGAAACTATTTGGTTTTTCAGAAGAGTATTTTTACTTCCAGGAGTTGATAAGATAATGCCATTTTAATACAGGTAATAGGTTCTCTCTGTCCCATCTTTTCTTATGATTATTTATCCTGCAAATTATGTTCTACGATTTTGCTGCGATGAACTAAGGAATTTTTAGGGAACAATTGCGGATTACACAGTAAGTCAACCAATTTGAAAAGGTGGTTGAATTAAATAGCATAGCGACTAATTAGCATTCAATTTTTTGTTTGATCAATAATTTTTACTTCTGGATTTTTTGCGAAAAAAATCGTTTGAAAAATCAACCTCCTGTCTGAAGGAGTTTTTTTATTTTATTTTTGTTTCCTGTGTGATTTTTAATATGGGTAACTAATTATATTTGCCCGCCGACAAATTATATATGTATGCTTAGATATATCAGATATGCGTTACAAAGTTTCCCACTGCACGTGATTATTTGGAGGACCTCTTGTAAAGTTTTTAGAAGAAAAATTCCAAAACTTCAAGCATGGCTAAATGGCTTTAAAGGCAAGCACGGAATTGAAATTGGCGGTCCGAGCAGAATGTTTAATATGAATGGTTACTTTCCCATATATCCCGTACTAGGGGCCCTTGATGGAGTAAACTTCAGTAACTATACAATATGGGAAGGAACTTTGGTTGAAGGTAACAATTACAAATATTATGATAAGATAGGTTATCAATATATTGCTGAAGGAGACAACCTTGTAAAGATTAATTCAACCAGTTATGATTTTCTTTTAAGTTGCAATAACCTGGAGCATATGGCTAATCCACTAAAAGCTATTTTTGAATGGAAGAGAATCTTAAAAGAAGGAGGTTTAATGCTGCTGATATTACCTAATAAAAAATCGAATTTTGATCATCGAAGACCATATACTACTATGCAACACCTGATAGACGACTATAATAATAAAACAGGTGAAGATGATATGACCCATAAAAAAGAGGTATTAGAATTACATCATCTCAGCAGAGATCCTTACGCTAAATCGTATGAGTATTTTAAGGCTCGTTGTAATAATAATTTCGAAAACAGGGGTATGCACCATCACGTATTTAGCCAGGACCTGTTGAAGGAAATGATGACATTTTGCGGTTTGCAAGTGTTGCGTCAGTATAGTAGTTATACAGACCATTTTATTTTAGCAAATAGGAACACTAAACACTAAACGTCTATATTTCAAATTTCTAATTCCTTAGGGCAATTACTCTTTCAAAAGCCCGGACCCAAATCAAATCCAGCGCTTCATCAGAATAGTGCTTTCGCACAAATTGTAAATTATTTTTTGCTATTGCTTCCCTCTCATTAGCTTTTATGCTTGCTATTTCCTTTATTTTTGTAACCCATTCGCTGCTGTTAGCGCAATACATTTTATTTCCAGCCATGTCCATAATACTCGTGTATGCTGGTGTATCGGATACAAGCGTAGGCAAACCGGTAAACCAAAAAGAAATTAATTTATTAGCAGGTTTATGCCAGGCAAGAGCATTTTTTTTATTTAGTGGAATAATACCACAATCGAATTTGCTGAGCTCTCTATAATTGTTGTACAGTTCCCATTTATGAAATCTTATTGTTATTGGCAACTGGTTAATAATTTTCTCAATTTTTTTTTTCATCATTCCACCATAGAACGGAACTTTCTCATCAGTAATAATATGAAGCTCGCAAAAAGAACTTACTTCTTTGAATACATCTTTGAAATAAAGCAGGTGCGGAAATACCACACTCTGGCCTTCCCACACCAATTTCATTTTGCCATCAATAGCATAATTATCTTTTAAAAATTTTGCTTCATTTTGAAGATAGTCAAGGCTAATTATTACATTTCTATTCCATTTTTCAAGCGTTTTTTTTAACTCTGCACTTGAGCAAATCACTATGTCGGTAATGCTCAGCCACTTAATGAGAAGTTTTTTATAATTAATATACAACGCATCCTCCTTTCTCAGCATGAATCTGCCGATGCCCTTAAACACTGTGCTGAAAAGGCTGGTGGAGAAAATTAAACTATCAACCATTTCAAATATAAACTTTGTCTCCGGGTGCTTCTTTTTATAGGTTAGCCATCCGCTTAGGTTAGCCGGAGCAGTTAGTAATATAATATCGTATGATTTGTTTTTATCGGCTATCTCAAATGGCACATTATTCCTTTTTGCAAAATAAGGGAACCGGCGGCGGTCAGCTGGCTGCGATAAATCCGGCAAATAAGGCACATATCCTATCTTCAATTCCTTAAAATTCATTCCATCAATTTGTAAATTATTAAACAGGCATTTTTTTAATTCCATACCTCTGTGGCATTTTCAAATATAGTATGGAAATGATTATACCATATTTCTTTAGCATAGCATTGCTTGTTTGATCAATGATTTTTCCCCCTCCTTTCTTATTCCAAATAGATCATTTGAAAGAACTATTCTACCGCTAAACGAGCTTTTTTACTTTATTTTTGTTTCTATACAATCATTAAAAGTGTTGAATTGCCAGTAAAGATATAATGACGAACTATGAGCAACGGGAACCTTGTCATTTCGCTTGATTTTGAGTTAATGTGGGGCGTAAGAGACATACGAACATTGGAAAAATATGGCCCGAATATACGGGGAGTTCACCAGGCAGTTCCGCGGTTGCTTAGCCTATTTGAGCAATATAAAATAAGAGCAACATTCGCATGCGTTGGCTTACTTTTTTTTGAAACCAAATCCGAATTACTTCACAACCTGCCAGATGATCTACCGGCATATAGCGATAAATCGTTATCTCCATATTTAGGATATTTTGACAAACTTGGTGGAGACGCAACAAAAGATTTACATCATTTTGCGCCACGCCTTATAGAACAAATTTTAAGTTATCCTGCTCATGAAATAGGCACCCATACTTTTTCGCATTACTATTGTTTAGAAGAGGGCCAAAATATAGATAGCTTTAGAGACGATATAAAAGCTGCCAAAAAAATAGCAAAAAAATATAAGGTGGAATTGACTTCCCTTGTTTTCCCAAGGAATCAATTTAATGAAGAATACCTGCGGGTTTGCAGAGAACACGGAATTATTTGTATAAGGGGCAATGAAACATCCTGGCTATATAAGGCACGCACAGAAAAGAAGGAAAGCTTATTGCGCAGGGCGTTTCGGTTAGCAGATGCTTATGTAAATCTTACGGGCCATAACTGCTACGATGATGATTTTTTAAAAAAAGATATTCCAGTTAATATTCCCGCAAGCAGGTTTCTCCGGCCTTTTTCTAAAAAATTAAAAATGCTGGAAACACTCAGGTTAAGAAGAATAACATCTGGTATGACGCATGCTGCAAAGAATGGGTTGACCTATCACTTGTGGTGGCATCCGCATAATTTTGGGGTGGACCAGGAAGAAAATTTTCTGTTTTTAGAAAAGGTTTTAGATTGTTATAGCCATCTATATAGTGTTTATAATTTCCAGAGTTATACTATGTCTGAATTGGCGGAAACCTTTTTGAAAAGCAACAATAAAAATGAATACAGAACAAATAAGGAACTTAGCAATAAAGCGACATAATAAACTTTCAGCCATTATTAAAAATCTATCCCTCCTGGGCATTTCGGCTTCAACTATTCAGCATTAATAATAATTTCATTAAACACTGCCTTACTTAAGAACTTAGCAGAATGACTAATAAAAAAATTGTAATGCTCGCGGGAGAAGGAGATTCCACAAATATTATTTATAACGCAATAGATGTTGAATTTTCTATTGACACTGTTATTATAGAAAAAAAGGAAAGCAAAAAAATATTTATAAAACGCAGAATAAAAAAATTAGGAATTGTTACTGTTGGAGGACAAATACTTTTTCAATTAATCATTGTAAAACTCTTAGATATTTTTTCAGCAAAGCGTATTAAAAATATATTGGCAGAAAATCAACTAAATATTTCTGACATATCGGCAAGAAAAATAGTCCGCGTGAACTCAATCAATGATAACACTGTTGTAGAGTTGCTTCGCAACATTAAGCCCGATGTCATCATCATCAATGGGACAAGAATTATTTCTAAAAAAATATTAACTGCTATTCCATGTGTTTTCATCAACGGCCATACGGGCATTACACCTATGTACAGGGGTGTGCATGGCGGGTATTGGGCGCTTGTAAATAATGATCGCAAGCATTGTGGGGTAACGGTGCATTTAGTAGATGAAGGCATTGACACCGGCGCTATTCTATACCAGGAAAATATCCAGGTAACTAAAAAAGATAATTTTGTTACTTATCCATACCTGCAGACAGCTAAGATGCTATCAATTTTATCAATGGCGGTTGAAAATGCGTTGTCGGATAATTTACATAAAGTTTCAGTAACCGGTAATTCCAAAATCTGGTATCACCCTACCATTTGGCAATATTTATTTTGCAGAATATTTAAAAAAGTAAAGTGAGTATGCGTTTGATAATTACATCTTTTGGCCCACTGCGTGATAGTAAGGGCTTTGCGGGCTTACTTTAATATTATCAAGACCGCTGTTCTTCATCAAGGCAATTACTTGTTCTTTAGAAAATCTTTGCTCGAGCGTAGTGCCATATTTATCCAGGGCATCATTTCGTATAATGAAAAAAGATTTATTCTGGTAGTCCCTTAGTGGTAGCTTATTAGAAAGTTTCTTTAAGCCCATAAAATTTAAAAACCTGCCCGTTGCCACGAAAGGCATGTAAGTTGTTACTGCCAGCAGGTCGCATGAATATCTTTTTAGAGCAGGCGGAAATTTGGATACCACTTTGCGAATGCCTTCACTCACATAAAAAACGGACTTAAATAACAGGCCTCTATTTTCTAAATTATGATATAAATAAACATAGAAATAGCCGCCCTTTTTAACCTTTTTTACACAGTCAGTTAGCGCCATTTGGGTATCAGGAATATGATGCAACACACCAATACTCATAACAAAATCAAACGTTTCATCATCAAAAGGAATTGTCTCTACTGATGCTTTTGCGATACGTACATTTTTTATTTCGCCTAATAAATAGTCCGCGGCCAATACCGCATTGCTTGGATCAACGGCCTCTATAAATCCAGCTCTTTCGGAAAGATATTTTGTCCATCTTCCCGTGCCGCAACCGATATCCAAAGCGTAGGTATTTTTATTAACGATGCTATCATCTAAAATGTCGAAATAGCTAATTGCCCACGATTTAATTTCTTCTGTTGAATAATTTTGAAACTTTAACCACTCATTGCCGAAATCCTGTACAACTAAAGGATCAATATTATTTCCATCTGTTGAAAAAATATAGATTTCTTTATTGGCACCTTTCACAATTTGCAACGGGGCTTTATTATAAGCTGTCTTCATACGCGGCAAAAATATAGGTAAAGCGCATAAATGCAATGCCTTTTATAATTGGGTGTTTCAGTATACACCCTACCATTTCTTTGCGTTTTCTAATCACGAATATTAAGACTATTTTCGGCAGATAAACCTGGTGTAAATGTGTGGTATTGCGGGCACAGTCAACTCTTTAATTTCTTATGATGATGTTCTTGAAACAATGGGGCATCGCGGGCC
>JBDTSD010000109.1:0-14782 GCA_039931355.1 Ginsengibacter sp. | reverse complement strand
CTTATCCCGAACTCAGGTTAATATCATTACGTTCCGCTTTGTTTTGGCATTGAAAACAGAAATAACGACATATTTGTAAAGCTGCAACTTAGGCAATGGCCTTACATACTCTTTAATTTCGTCCACGATAGTAGTGTTCAATTTATTCGCACCATATCTAACGCCACAAGAAGAAGTGCAATCGTAAAATATGCCGGTCACGTACACCTCCGGTAGAGCTTATTTTTCCGAAGAGATAGCCAGCTTATTATGATTTAAAGCAAGAAAATGATAACCATCTGTACTTATTGCAAAGAGAATCGCTTCCGCGCCTTTTTGGTTACCAGTAAAATAGCAAAGAGATAGGCGGCATATTGTTCATGATTCTTTATGCGGTTTTTCACCCGCATTTTCTTGTGCAAGTGCTGGCATCCATAAAGCCAACAATTGTACAAGCCAAAAAATTAAATACTAAATATATTTTTCAAAGTCGAATTTTATAAATTTATATCCAAGGCATGATCTGCAGGAACATCCTGCCCGCTCCATGCTTTGACTGATGTCCACGGCATGGAAGGGGCCGACCAAAACTCATCAGTATCCGGCAAACCCAATGGTAAAAAGATTTCTGTACAGAGATAAAGGCTTCCTGTGGTGATATAAAAATCAGCTATGCCAGGTTGGCTTCCACTAAGGCCAATGTTAAGCCATCCCGCTTTATCAAAGTTAGAAGGCGCATCCAGTGTTTTTTTAATAACAACAGTTAAAGCGCTTCTCACCTGTGCAGGCTTAAGTGATGCGGGCAAATCTTTTCTCAAAGACATATCAGCCAGGTGCTGAAACGCACCGCCACGATATACGATGGAACGGCCGGTTACCGGAAAGCTTCCGTCAGTATTGATCATTCTTTCCTGTATCTCAGCATATCGCTTTCTTATTTTATCAAAAGGCTCAATAAAGTGATTGTAGGCATTCTTTTTTTTACTGATTGTCTCCAGCACAACGATGAGGTAAGGTTGTATCACATAGCTGTTGTAATAGTCTAAATGAAAATTCACGCCATCAGAAAACATGCCGTCACCAACATACCAATGTTGCGAAAATTCCCTCACCGCATAATCTATGCGCACAGGATCATAGGGAAGATCATAGTTGCAAAAAAAGGTTTCTATCATGGCAGAAAAAAGTAACCAGTTGGAATACACTGGCACCGTATTACGGGTAAGCATAAACGCAGTTACTATTTGTTTTTGCGAAGATGAATCAAGATGATGCCAGACCCAGGGACAACGAATTAACCCAAGCGCTAAAAATGATGCATCAACCAGGGGCTGTCCTCCCTCCCATTCCATATAATCTTTTGCTGACGGATTTACTGCATTGACAATACCTTTCAGCGACCATTGCCGGTATTGGTTTCGCAATGAAACTTCTTCCTTCGATCCGCCCTCCGCGTTGATCCAGGGGGCTATACCACTAAACGTTCTTCCAAAAGCTTCGAGGTATTTTACTTTGCTGCGCCCTTCGGCGTTATCAATGTGTGGAGCCATTACCGCTGGCATCATCTCTTTTAATTTATCTTCTGCAAGGTTTATCATTACCGGCCTGGATACCGTGTCCATGTAGTTCAGCCAGAGTTGCCTGTCGGTAGTATTGGTTTGAGATCGTGTTATAAGAGTTATGAAACAAATTCCTGTGAGTAATAAAACTTTCTTCATCATTATATTATTTTACATCGCTTCATTATAAAATCAGTTCATTTAGAATTATAGTAGGTAGCATAAGCGCAAATTAAATCCGGTTATTTGCTTCACAACCTTCGTAGAAAATTTCTTAATATTTTTTTCAACCTTATTACCTTATTCCATCTTTTAAGTTGTTTGAAATAAGATATGCTCCTTAAGTTTAAATCGGTTCTACTAAGGTTAGCGGTTTTTAATGTTCCGACAATTATTCCTTATCTGAAAGTTTAAGAGCAACTGCCTACCTGCTTTTATGTTTATACCTAATCCTACACATTAATAAACTCAATACCTATTACTTCTTTTTCATTTGTTCATACCATGACTGCAACACATAAAAAGCCTTTTTCTTTTTGCCATCATTACTGAATAAACCTTTGCGGTTCCAGCCTTCCTGGTATACAGGGTTATTTCTTTTTGGTGAACGAAAATCTGCCAAAACCCAGGGAGATGCTCCAACAAAATTATCCGGCATCCGCTTGAGCATATCCACCTGTTCTTTATAATACCATTCCTGGTATTCTTCACTATAAATAGTGAGCGAATCGGCATGAAAGCCTTCTTTTGCGCCGGCACCTGTTTCACTTATAAAGAAAGGTTTATCATAAGGCGTTCCCCAATTGGTAGTGCGGCATGCGCTTGGCAATCCTCCATACCAGCCAAGGTATTCATTGAAAGCCACCAGGTCTACATATTGGCCCAGCGGATCATCAATCATATTAAGATGCTTTCCGGAATTATAGTTTACTTCAAGGGCTGCAGAAAGCAATCGTGTGCTATCCATTGCTTTGCCGGCAATTATCAGGTTGTGCATAAAGTCAGTACGCACGGGGCTTACAGGCGTTTCATTTCCTACGGACCAAATAATAATGCTCGCCCGATTGTGATCGCGTATAATCATCTCCGTTAGTTGTTGTTTTGCTTTTTGATATACTTCAGCGTTGCCGAAATCAATTGTCCAGTACACAGGAATTTCTGACCAAACTAAAAAGCCTAATGAATCCGCCATGCGGGTCATGCTTTCATCGTGAGGATAATGCGCAAGTCGCACCATATTACATCCTAATCCTTTTGCCCAGCTAAACAATTGAGCAGCATCTTCTTTACTGTATGCACGGCGCAATTCCTGAGGTATTTCTTCATGAATAGAAATACCTCTTAAAAAGACAGGCTTTCCATTCAGCAATAATTTTTTTCCAAGAGCTTCAATTGTGCGGAAGCCTACCTGGTCTTCAATTTTATCTGAAGCGGCGCTGACAAAAACTTTATAAAGTTTAGGATTTTCTGGTGACCACAGTTCTACAGAAGGAAGCTGAAAACTAAAATGTGTGACGGAGTCAGTTGCAACAAATGATTTTTTTACTTTCAATTCAGGAATTTCAATCGTTATATTTCCCTGGCTTTGCCCGTTCATTTTTATCCAGCCTTCTACGATCGCTTTTTTTGTGTTGGGAACTGATCCTGTACCTTCCTTTTTTAGATGAATAGAATAATCTTCTATAAACGTTGCAGGAACTTCCACGAGATCTACATTGCGGGTAATACCGCCATAATTCCACCAGTCTGTATTTACCGTAGGCACTTCTTCTTTGCCACGTTTATTGTCAACTCTTACAACTAAAAAATTATCTTTCGCTTTCAAAACAGAATCCGGAATTTCAAAATTGAACGGTGTAAAACCACCGATGTGGCTGCCTAATTTTTTACCATTGAGGTAGACATCCGCACGATAATTCACGGCTCCGAAATAAAGAAATAATTTATCGCTTATATTTGATTTAGCAAAGTCAAAGGATTTTCTATACCAGATAGTTCCTTCATAATATAAGAACTGCGGGTCTTGCGAATTCCAGTCGCCGGGCACCTTTAAAGAATATTTATCAATGTAACCGTATTCTTTACGATCGGTTTTATTTTTAGGTTTATCATTGTTCCAATATGCTCCCTGGTCACCTTCCCGCATCTCTTTATAACGATAATCATAAAAGCCGGTTTCATAAGGATCCACAATGTATTGCCACTTGCCATTAAGACTGGTCGTCTTACGGTTAGGGATATCCGTAATAAGATTCACCTGGGATATTGCCTGGCTCCATGTGACTATAATTATTAAAATAAAAATGGTTCGCTTAAATAACTGTACTAACATCTTTTTAATTTTTTTAGTTGTTGTATGACTAACTAGTGAAAGCCTCGCTGTATAGCCTAACCCCCAACCCCCTCTCCGAAGGAGAGGGGCCGTGAAAGTTAATGCCAGACAGCATTTCAGTCAAATAAAAAGGTTTAGTCGAACAATGTTTTAGTTTCATTTATAATTTCTAATTACTGCTTTTGATAAACCCTTACATAATCCACTTCAAACTTTTTTGGAAATTCAGTTGCTGATGGATCACCACCGTTCTGGCCGCCTATTGCAAGGTTCAATAACATATATTCCGGCTGTTTGAAAGGATTGAAACCGCTTCCATCTTTATTTACCAATGAATCCAACGGCACTTTATTCATAAGCGAATCATCAACATACAAAGCGATAGCATCTTCATTCCAATCCATTCGCCATACATGGAACTTTGATGCCCACGCTTCATCAACAGGTGTTCTTTTGCTAAACCATTCGGTTCTGTGATTGCTATCGGCACAGGCAATATTTGCAAGCAATTTGCCGCGATAATATTCCATGATGTCTATCTCTCCATTTGCAGGCCATCTTTTTTCAATTCCCAACATCCACCATGCCGGCCACACACCACTGCTGATGTCAATTTTCGCACGCATTATAAATCGTCCATACTGCCATGTATGTTTGTTTCGTGTGATTAAGCACGCCGATGTATAATGAATCTCTTCCCGGTTTTTTCGCCAATCGCTGCTGCCATTTAAATACCCGGGATTTGGCTTTTGTTCCCTTCTTGCTTCGATAATTAAATAACCATTTTTGCAAAATGCATTTTCTGGTTGATACCACTGATCTTCTTCATTACGTACAAAGCCATTTTCGTATCGCCAGTTGGTTGAATCAGGAAGGCCGTTGTTATTAAATTCATCTGACCACACCAGTTTATAACTATCATTACTGTCCTTAGCTTTTACAGATTGCGTTAATTTGTTTGCACCATGACAGCTGAATAAAGTTGCCAAAGAAAATAATAATTGAACGCCTGGTTTCTTCATTATATTTCAAACAAATTATGGTTTATCAATCAGCTTAATTATATAGCTGTAAGAATATTTTTTATCTAATAAACGATACTGTTCATGTGGCAAAGCGCCCCAACTGTTGTCGCCGCCAACACCTCTTTGTTTTAAATCTATATTCAGATACACACCTTTTTCGGGCTTAATATCTGTCGGGTGTTGTTGCTTTTTTGTTAAGCCGGGATCAAGGTCTTCCGCGGGATTGTTGATGGCGCTGAAGCAAATAGGCTGTTTGCCTTGTATCAAAATGCCTTCACCCGAAGAATCGGTCAATGATACCCACCTTACATCTGTTTTATACCCGGATTCCTGTGGGCGTATGTAATTCCAGGCAAATTGATTTTCTACTTTATCGCTGTATAAACCAACAAAGGAAGATGTATTGCGATCGCTGTAATTTTCCCATGGGCCACGACCATAATATTTTAAATGATCGTAAGTATCAGGCAACCGCATACGCATTCCGAAACGTGGAAGCTCGGGTAAATCCCTTCCCGTCATATCAATAGAAGAGGTTATCTGCACCGAGCCGTCATCCTGTATTAAATACTCAATCGAGTAAGGAACTGCAATGTCTGCCAATTCATATTCCACTTTTACCGGAATGCCTTTATCCGTTTGATCTCCAACGGAAACCTTTGTAACATGCATGTTGACATTTGCAGTTCGCCATACGCCCATGTTTGCGGGCATGCCATTACCAAAATCATTATCGGTTGGTGCACGCCAGAAGTAGGGTTCAGGAAATTGAAAGTAAAATTTTCTATCATTTGCTGCAGCATAACGAGTAAGCCTACCTGATTTTAAATTAAATTCTCCTGTTACTTTTCCGGAGGTAAAAGATAACTTGTCAGCATCTTTTTTCACTTTTAAATTATTGCCCGTTGCATATGTTCTTGCAAAATAATCGCCTGCATATTTAAACTCTTCTCTTGCCACTTCGTAGCCTGTTGGCACCAGGTCAGTTGCCCTTTTTGTAAAGGCAAAAACATCGAGATAATATTCGCTGCCTTCCTGTGATTTATATTTTGGAATTTCCAGCGTTATATCTTTCTCCTGCTTAGGGAGCAGATCCACATCAAAATTTCCTTCCTTCACTTTTTCACCATTACGATATAATTCCCATTTAAAATTGAATTGATCAAGATTGGTAAAGTCATAAATATTTTCGATAGTGATAATGCCTTTTGATATATCCTTTGGCGCGAATAGAATTTTCGCATACACTTTTTTTACTTCATTCAGGCCGGGATGTATCGTTCGGTCCGCCGCAATTAACCCGTTGGCGCAAAAATTTTCATCGTTCTGTAAATGATAGCCACCAAGGTCGCCGCCATAAGCATAATACAATCTGCCATCCGGCGTGAATGCCTGCAAACCCTGGTCAACCCAATCCCAAATAAAACCGCCCTGCATCTTTTTACTACTCCTGATAACATCATAATATTCCTGGAAATTACCATTGCTGTTTCCCATTGCATGTGAATATTCACACATAATGAAAGGCCTCGCTTTGCTATTATCCGAAGCATATTGTTTCATATAGCGCAAGTCAGGATACATGGGACAAACGATATCCGTATTCCAATCTTCAAGGGCTTGCTCAAATTGAACCGGCCTTGTATTGTCGCGTCGTTTCAGCCATAGATAGCCATCGTGAAAGACCTTTCCATTACCGGTTTCGTTGCCCATTGACCAGATAATAACTGACACATGATTTTTATCACGCTCTGCCAGCCGGTGAATTCTGTCCATGTAAGCAGCGTACCATTCGGGAAGATATGCGGGATGTTTTGTTGTATCTAACCGGCCCTGGCCGCTGGCTCCCATACCATGTGTTTCAATATTAGCTTCATCCACCAGGTACAACCCATATTTATCGCAGAGTTTATACCAATAAGGGTCGTTTGGATAGTGGGAAGTGCGCACGGCATTAATGTTATTCTGCTTCATTAGCTGCACATCTTTCAGCATCAGTTCTCTGTTAGGCGCATGCCCGTTTACAGGATCATGCTCATGCCGGTCCACTCCATGCACATAAGTTGATATGCCGTTTACAAGCAGTTGGGAATTTTTAATTTCAACTGTTCTGAAACCGATCTTTGCACCGGTAAAAACTTTTGATGTTCCATCATCAAAGGTAAGGATGCAGTCATACAGGTTGGGATACTCGTCGCTCCATTTGAGTGGATTTTTTATAGTCCCCTTAAAGTTTACGGTGTACTCACTGTCATCCTTAAACGCTATTTTTTTTTGCTGGCTAAAAATTATTTTACCGGTGCTATCCTGTATATCAATTTTAAGTGTGCCTGATTTAATTTTATTGTTTGCAAATTGCCGTAGGCTTACATCTGCGCTTAATAATCCATCAATGTATTTTGCGTCGAGCCCGCTTTTAAAAAAAAAATCCCATATAGATAATTTAGGCACAGCGTACAATGCCACATCTCTCTCTATGCCGCTTAAACGCCAAAAATCCTGATCTTCAAGATAGCTACCATCATGCCAACGGAAAACCTGTACTGCCAAAAGATTATTTCCTTTTTTCAGGTATTTTGTGATGTTGAATTCAGCGGGGCATTTGGATATTTTGCTGAGGCCAACCTTCTCGCCGTTTACGTAAACAAATGCACAACCGGTGATGGAACCGAAATGCAAAATGATTTCTTTATCACCCCAGTCATCGGGAACTGTAAACTCTTTTCTGTAAGTTCCTACAGGATCATTTTCACCAACAAAGGGAGGATTTTTAGGAAATGGGTAAACAATATTTGTATAAATAGGAATGCCAAAACCTTTCAGTTCCCAATTGGATGGAACAGGAATATTATTCCATTTACTATCATCTAAATTAGTTTGATAAAAATCTTTTACCCGGCCTGCTTCTTTATCAACATACACAAATTTCCATGTACCGTTTAACGATTTATGATAAGGTGATAGATTATAATCATCTCCTGAAACATCCTGCTTTTTATCATAGAGCATAAATGTTGCCCGCGGTTTTTCCTTATTCAGTTCCACCAACTGCGGATTTTCCCAATCATTTATTTTTTGCTGGGCGATGCTGATGTTAGCAAGTAAAATAAAAATCCATAAGATATTTTTCATCTGGGGTTTCTTTGAAATTTGAATTATAAAAACTTATTCATGACCCAAAAAATCAAGGTTCCATTCATCAAGCCACTTCACATAAGGCTTTCCATTTATAAACCGGACCGGAAGCCATATGTAGCGGCTGTCTTTTAAGTCTTTTGGATTCCATTTATCAGCCATAAATATATAAGCATTTGCTTTGCCTGCCACCGGAAATATATAAGTTGATTGGCCGCCAAATGTACTGTCAGCATTTTTTCCTTCCATGGGATTGTCCATATCTTTCCAGGCACCGTATAATGATTCAGCCTCATGAACGCTTGCCGTGTTGGGCCGCCAGCCGGTTGCCGCGCTTGTTACGAGATAATATTTAGTCTTATGTTTAACGATCGCAGGCGCCTCTCTATGCTTGCTAAACAATAAAGAATCTTTTTTTCCCGGGGAAAGATAGTCGCTGGCTAACTTTACAATTCGCAAATCATAATTTTCTCTTGAGGAATAAATTGCATAAGCATTGCCATCATCGTCTTTAAACAAGGTCATGTCCCGCGACATGTTACCATTCGGCCTGAAGCTTTTTAAAAATTTAAAGGGGCCGGATGGTTTAGTGCTAACGGCTACGCCTGCAAGTGCAGCTTTGTAACCCTGGCCTTTTAATTCAAGATGAAACCACATAACGAATTGCTTTGTCTTCTCATTGTAAATGACTTTGGGCCTTTCTATAATAGAACCTTCAGCTATATCGCTTGAAGAATCTGTTTCCTGTAGCAAAGCGACTCCTTCATTTTTCCAGTTATACAAATCTTGCGATGAATACACGCTTACGCCGCGTGATGCATGCTGGCCTCTTGCCTCCCCAAACCAATAATAAGTTTTATTAAAAAACAAAATGCCGCCGCCATGTGCATTGATAACTTCTCCATTATCATCATACCATTGCTCACCGGGTTTGAAGGAGGTATTTTTTTCATGGCTTGTTGTTTTATTTTCCTGTGCGTAACAATTAACTATAACAACAATCGCAAAAAAAAGGGAAAGCATAAAATGGGAATTCATGGTAATTCTTTTCTATGAATTTAAAAATAAGTCCGCCGTAGACACAGCAGGCCAACGATTTCTCGCTTATGAGAATTTTTGACGGCCTCACCCCAGTCCCTCTCCAAAGTAGAGGGACATAGAACTTAATACAGTTTGGCTTTCATCAAATTATATAGTTTTTAGCCAGACAATAAATTAATTTACCTATTAAGATATTTATACATTTCACTTGCAGCTAATAAAAAAGCGCCTACGCCGAAGTTGGCCGTAGAATTTTTATCAACTACTTGTCCGGGTATTGCTCTTTCACCAATGGGTTGTACATAACCGATTCTGCCATCCGGCTGCAAGGCAATTGTAGTTAGATAATTCCAGCCTTTTAGCACTACCGGCATGTATTCTTTTTTATTTAAATAGCCATTATTTATTCCCCAAAGCATACCGTAGGTGAAGAAAGCTGTGCCGCTTGTTTCCGGGCCGGGTGCATGGGCTGAATCGAGCATGCTTCTTGTCCAGTAACCTGCAGGTTGTTGCGCATATTTTATTGCGGCAGCCATACTCTTGTACCTGTTTATAAAATATTCCCGGTGAGAATAATCTCCCGGTAAATCTTTTAAAACCTTTGCAAGGCCTGCGAAGACCCAGCCATCACCTCTTGCCCAAAAATCTTTTTTCCCATTCACGCTTTTGTGTTCCGGATAAACATATTTTGCATCGCGGTAAAAAAGAGCGGATGAACTGTCGTACATAATGCTGCTCGCGTAGCTAAAATATTCAAACAGCTTATCAAGGTATTTTTTATCCCCTGTAATAGTATATAATTTGGTCATTACCGGCATCACCATATAAAGGCCATCAGCCCACCACCAATAGTCATCATTCGGTGTGTTCATTTCATATTGCATCACTTCTTTGGCACGTGCAATTTTCTTTTCCTGCGGATCAAGTTTATAAAGGTCTATGTAGGTTTGAAAGCATATTTGCCAATCGCCGAACAACACATAATCATCCGCTTCGCCATATTTGTATTTCCAGGCTGATGTATCATTTGATTTTGCGCCCATCCAATTATTATACTCCGCCCAGGCTTCCGAATAGTTTTTATATTCTTCATTTTTTGTAACGGCATAAGCGGCCATATTGCCGGTGTGGTAAGCGGCTACATCCCAGGATGCTTTTGCCTGCGGCGGACTATTTTTTTGCCAATAATTATTTACCCTGTTTATAATTTCCAATACATCATTCTTTGAAGCATTGATTTCATTGCTGCTGTTTTTACTTGCGCTACACGAGGAAAAAAATATAGCCACCCCAATGAAAATTGTAATTAAACATTTATTGTTCTTCATGAAGATAGTTCTGTTTAATAAACCGGTTTCCACTCGAGCACATTTATCATTTGCGGTGGTGTGTTAGTAATTCCTTCTGCATCTGCCTGCTCCACATGTTGTACAAATAAATTCAAGACATTATCTCTTTTCCATAATTCTGAATCATAAGTTGGCTCCCATGAACTCAACGAAGTTTCGTTAAGATCAATGATTTTCCATTTATTCTTTCTTAATTTTTTTGAGACTGCTACGGATGCTTTGCTTCCTCTTTCTTCATCCCTGTAAACAATAATAACGGTAGCATGTTTACCTTTTCCATTTACTAATATCTGCGGCCTTGCAATAGGTATGCGTTTTGAACCTTGTCCGCTGAGGGTAAAAGATGTTGTCCTTTTATTTAACGATAAAACTTGCCATCGTTTACCTGTTTTATATATTATATGATACTGTGGAATTTCACTTCCGGCATCGCGCCAATATGTGGCAATGAAAGGGTTTCCACGTGCATCAGTTGTCATTGATGTTTGATTGATCAATTCACTGTTTTGCTGAATTTTTACAGCATACTCTGCATTTGCCGCATTGATGGGCAATACATATTTTTCTCCATTTGATTTTTCCCATGTTACGCCACCATCTTTTGAACAGGCATAGGCCATGTCATGATTGCTTGCTACATCAGGTGTTTCGCGCCAAACCCATGAAATATGTATTGTCCCTTTTTCGTCTATGCATGACTGCCAGTAAGCGTTTCTTTTCCCTTCGCCATCAATAAGATTGCTTTGTAGCTGTTTCCATTTTTTTGTGTGAATGTCATATTTATTCATCACAAGAATTCCCTGGCCTGATCCGCCATCCCTGTAAAAAAATAACAGGTTTCCATCGGGCATTTTATAGAACTCCGGGTAGCTTACTTTGTCTTCGAGGTTTCCCGTCATGGATAATTTTTCCGTCAATTTCAAAGAGCCCGGTTGTAAGCTTCTGCAATAATTCAATGAACTATTATGATGATCCCATGAAAGATGCAGGAAGCCGTCGCCATCTACCATTATGCTGATTGCATTGTGCGCATCTCTTGTATTTCCCTGGTAAGGCGTTCTTTCTAATTCCCATTCTGCAGTGCCTGTTTTCCTTTTGCCAAGCACCACATATTTATCCGCATCATAAAAAGAAATGTATTGCGTATCACCATATGTTACCAAAGAATTTTTCCTGAAGACAACCGTATTTATTGTGTTATTTGCCCATCCTTTTTCTACCGGAATTAATGTTACATTTTCTTTTGGGCTTTGCGCCTTTGCTGCGAAAGCAACAACTAGCAGGACTATTATACAACGTGCATTTCTTCTTATAAAAATCTTATCGGTCAAATTTATTTTTAGTTTTTTTCAAAAGCCTTATAAAAGCTATCCAATTAATAACCCGGGTTTTGATCAAGAACTGCATCTTTATTTAAATCAATTTCTGACTGAGGAATCGGCATTAAAAGATTCTTACTGGATATACCTTCCATTTGATTGATGGGGCTAACTGAATTATAACGTGTAGCTCTGTCAACTAAAGTACCTGTACGCATAAGCGTCATTCGCCGGTTTTCCTCACCTACCAGTTCTCTTATTCTTTCATCTAAAATATAATCCATTGTTACCTCCGCCGGAGTTACGGGCGTAGCATTTGCTCTCGCTCTTAATACATTGATTGACGCAGCAGCTTCTGCCAGCTTGCCTTGCTTGAACTGCGCTTCTGCAAGCAGTAGATAAGTTTCACCAAGGCGCATAAGGGGAATATCCTTAATCATCGCAAAGCCAAAAACATCTTTAGGGTCGAACTGATTCCATTTAGTAGTATGGGGAGCAATACGATAAATAGTATCAAATCCCGTGTATGGTACTTTTTGTCCATAATTAGACTTTGTAATGTCATTATAATAAAAATCTCTTTTGTAATTATAGGATGAGTTGCGCATATCATTTTGTTCATAGATGCCATAGTTCACATAATCATTCAGGCGCAACCTTGCAAGGCCCCTGCCTCCCAAAGAATCTGTGATGATCATATTAGTGATCTGGTAATAGGCTACATTCCAAACACGACGCTGCTGCGGACTGTTAGTGATACCGCCAATTACAACGTTTGGATCTTCCATTTCGAGCACCCAAATAGCTTCCATATTTCCCTGTGACCTTCTTTCATTTCCATAAATAAACATATCAGAAAAGGGATCGCCCGGTTGGCTGGCCCTGATACCATACCTGCTTGTAGTAAGGCTGAATTTTCCGCTATTAATTATTGCAACAGCTTGTTGCTCTGCCAGATCATTTTTATTCATGCGCAAATAAGCCTCGGCTAATAGCTGGTGTGCCATTGCATTATTCGCACGGCCATACAATCTTTTGCCTCCTGAGTTCACCGGTACAGCATCAATATCAGGCAGATTAGTGCCTGCAAAAAGCAAGTCTTCTTCTATCAAAGCATTTACCTCAGTTAACGGAGCTCTTACAAAATCTGTTTTTGGCGCACTCAATGGTTCTTTTACGACTGGCACCGGCCCGAAGCAGGTCGCTAAAATATTATAAGCCCATGCCCTGAAAAATCTAGCTTCACCCTCAATTCTTTTTTTACCTGCATCTGAAATACCTGTTACGGTAGGGTCTTCGACATTTTTTATAATGATATTGGCATTGTTCACCATCTGGTACATCCACCGCCATGTATCACCGGCAGCCCTATCGGTAGAAGTAAGTAATGAATAATCATAGTAGGGAACTTCCACACCTTGCTGCTGGGCGGCATAGGCAATATCAGTACCTACCTGCCATACACTTAAAAAACCTTGCTGGTCGCTCGTTGTATAAAACTGGCTTAGCTGGTTATAAAGCCCAACAAGGGAGGCATCGAAACCAAGCGAATCGGTAAGCGTTTGCGGGGCATAGGATGAATATACTTTTTCATCCAAAAAACTTTTTTTACAGGCCGGAAGAATAGACAACAGGAATATCGCGGCCAGGAATATATTTACTATTTTTTTCATCTTAATAAAATGTTTTAAAATTAACGAAGGGTGATGTTGGCGCCGAAAACTATTGAACGCACGGGAGGATAGTTGTTTACCCAATCTCCTGAACCGCGGAAAGTGAAGTCCTGCTCAGGATCCCAGCCTTGCCACTTGGTCCAGGTATAAAGGTTGCGGCCGCTTGCATATAATGTTACGCTCGCTAATTTCACATGGTTTAAAATTGATTGCGGAAAGGTGTAACTAAACGTAACATCTTTCAGGCGGGTATAGCTGGCATCTTTAGGATAACCATATCCGCGTGTACCACTTACTGCAGCAGCGCTCAAAGACGGGCGATCGTTTATTGGATTGTCTTTAGTCCAGTAATCTATTTCAGCAGGTATATTCATTCTGCCTGCTTCATCGGCAAAAGTTAGGTTTACATTATTCCTTAAAGCGCCTTGCGAAGTTTGAAAAAATACGCTCAGGTGAAAATTTTTGTAGCTGAATGTATTTGTAATTCCACCTGACCATTTCGGAAGCCTTGAGCCTATAATGCTCTTATCGTTTGCATCAATCTTGCCGTCAGGTTTGCCATCCGGGCCACTTATATCTTTAAATTTCAGGAAGCCCGGTTTTGCCGCAGGATCAACCCCAGATGGATCTTCACCTTCCTGCCACACACCTTCAAGCGTATAATCGTAAATTACATATCTTGATTGGCCAATAAATAATCCCTGGCCTATATCACTTACTTCGTGGCCGGTTGAATCAAGATTACCATACAGGCTCACGATGGTATTTTTATAAGAACTATAATTCAAAGAAGTTTCCCATTTAAAAGCTCCGCTGTTTATGTTTATTGTATTCAGTGTAACTTCAATCCCTTTGTTCCTGGTGGAGCCTAAATTATCCAGGATGGAAGAATATCCTGTGATAATGGGAAGATTTCTTTTTAATATAATATCTGATGTAGTAGTTCTGAAGAGATCAACAGTACCACCAACCCTGTTATCAAATAAAGAAAAATCAACACCAACATTGCTGCCTTTGGTTTCTTCCCAATGAAGATCTGCATTGCCAAGATTACTTGCCAATACGCCAATAGTACTTATGCCATTAAAAGGAAAGCGATTAGTGCCGGCGGTTGTTTGTGTGCCGTTTATTGAAATGGCTTCATTACCGGTTTTCCCATAAGAAAACCTGAGCTTTAAACTGTTTACATTTTTCGCATTAGTCATAAATTTTTCATTGTGAATATTCCAGCCTACGGCGAATGAAGGAAATACGCCATACTTTGTAGTATTGGAACCAAATACAGAAGCGCCATCTCTTCTTGCAGTAAGGGTTAACAAGTATCTGCTATCATAAGAATAGTTAAAACGGCCCATTTGCGATAAGTTGGT
>JBDTSD010000108.1:0-14988 GCA_039931355.1 Ginsengibacter sp. | reverse complement strand
TTGAAAATAATCCGTTGTATAAATGTGATCAGCAGTTTCAACGGTAAGATCCATTTCTTCTTCAAACTCCCTTACAAGACAATTCCGTGTTCCCTCGCCAAACTCAAGGCCGCCACCGGGAAACTTAGTATAATATTTACCGCGAATAAATTCATCGCTCACCAAAACTTGCTTCTCATTATTTATTAAAATACCATACACACGAATATTGAACATGCTTAGTCTTTTACATTTATTTCGCCCTTGTATACCATTTCTGCCGGGCCGCACAGCCATATATTCGCAAATTGTGTATCGCTTATTTTGTCAAATTCAACGCTCAGTTTGCCGCCGGTTGTTTTTACTTCCACACGATTAAAGCCTTTATCGTTATGGGCAGAGATTAGTGCAGCCGCGGTAACGCCGGTGCCACAGCTAAGGGTTTCGTCTTCCACGCCTCTTTCATACGTACGCACATATATCTGGTCTTCATCCAGCACTTCTACAAAATTTACATTGATGCCTTCCTCAGCAAACTCTCTGCTGTTGCGGATCAGGCGGCCTTCGCTCACCACGTCTTCATTCATTATACCAGTGGTAATTTTTACATAATGCGGCGAACCTGTATCAAGCAAATAATGGTTTAAAGAATATGTCACGTTGTTCACATCCTGCATCTTCAGCCTGATTATTCCATCAAGGTCAATCTCTCCTTCATGCAAACCATCCACGGCTGCAAAGAGATACTTCTGTTTTTTAATACCAAGCATCGAAGCAAATTTTAATATACATCTTCCACCATTGCCACACATTGATCCTTCGTTTCCATCGCTGTTAAAATATTTCATTTCGAAATCGACGCCTTCCTTCCTGTTAAAGAGCATCAATCCGTCTGCGCCGATACCAAAACGCCGGTTACATAAAAGATGTACCTGCTTTGGCGTGATATCGCTATACATTCCCCCTCGGTTGTCAAGTATCACAAAATCATTTCCTGTTCCCTGGTACTTGTAAAATTCTACTTTCATTTTTAAAAATTTTCAGCAATTATTTCAAGCGTTTTTTTAATTAATTTTTCAATAGTTGCATTGCCATCAGCGCTAAAGGTTTTATGAATACGATTGGCGACAATGGCGCTCAACGAAAGGCAGTGATGATGCAAAGCTTTGCCCAGCCCGTATATGCCGGCAGTCTCCATTTCGAAATTCGTGATCCTGTGATGCCCAAATTCAAAATCAGTAAAGCGGTCATTTAATTGCGGATGGCTAAGCCCCAAACGCAGTATGCGGCCTTGCGGCCCGTAAAAGCCGGGACAAGTAACTGTGATGCCCTGGTGATAGCCTTCAACAAAATGTTTTATAAGAGCCATTGAAGCCCCCGCAATATAAGGCTGGCTGAACCTGCCATGCAATTGCGTCTGCGTAATAAAAGAATGCAGCAATTGCTTTTCCTCTTCGTTATTTTCCTGCAGGTAAAAATTCATCAGGTTATCTATACCGATGGCATGTGTAGTCGCAACAAAACTATCAACCGGCACATCAGCCTGCAGGGAGCCGGATGTTCCTACACGAATAATGTTCAATTGTTGTTGCTCTTGATTTATGGTGCGTGTAGCGAAATCAATGTTTACCAATGCATCGAGCTCGTTCAATACGATATCAATATTATCTGTACCGATGCCGGTGCTTACCACGGAAATTCTTTTTTTACCAAGATGGCCAGTATGTGTAACAAACTCGCGGTGATGCCTTTCTACTTCAACTGAATCGAAATATTTACTCACCTCTTTTACCCTTGCCGGATCGCCAACAGTTATGATATTATGTGCAAGTTCATCAGGCTTTACATCCAGGTGATAGATAGCGCCCCTGTTATTTATTATTAATTCCGATTCCGCTATTGAATTCATATTTATTGATTACAGTGAAGGTGAAAGTATTGCAACGCAATAGATTTTTTGTAGATACGATGGAATTTGAACCACCGAATTTCGCATTTTGTTAATGAAAAATTGTAAAAAAAAATTTCCTACTTTTGTGCGCTCAAAAAGGTCCTGTGGCCGAGTGGCTTAGGCAAAGCTCTGCAAAAGCTTCCACAGCGGTTCGAATCCGCTCGGGACCTCTGAAAAAGAATCAAAGAAATTTGGTTCTTTTTTGTTTTCACTCTTCTTTACAGTTAATAGATGATTGTTATATTTCTGAACATAAGAAAGATGCAAATATGTTAGTTTTCCGAAAATAGTGAAAGCATATTTGATAGAGAGTAATGAATAACTTAGAGATTTTATTTGGCATACCAATAGACAATCTCCCAAATATGTTTTAAAAATCCTTTTCAATTTTAATATCCAATATTCTCCAACGCTTCCTTACCAAGCCTCTCTTTTAGCTGTGCGAGATAAAGGCTTTTAGGCGCAACAGGATGTTCATAAGAATCATAAATTCCTTCAGGTAAGAAAGGTTCTTTGTCAAAAGGAATTGCTCTTTTTTCTTTTTCACCAAAACTGGCGATAACCCAGTTAGCCGCACCGGGAGGCATTTGATTTAAATAAGATTTTGCTTTACAATTCCACGCAACAGCCCAGCCGATAGCCCACCCATGCCCTGATCCCATTTCACCACGATTCATAAAATCAATACCGCCATCCGGAACCTCACAATTATCAATCAATAAACCTGTTGCCCATCGTTGATGCGGTTGTATCCATCCATTGCCTTTGAATATGCAATTAAGTAAAACAACAGGCCCTGTTACTTTTGCGCCTGTTCCAAAGAAAAAAAGATTATCGCCGGTGATGTTACAATGATTAAAAAATAATTGAGGGCCGCTTCCATTTATATCCGCAGGTTTTGCAGCGCCTAAGGTTGCAGAATCGTGTGAGATACTAATATGTTCAACTGTAATTCGTTTCCCTGTTACACTGATGCTGTTAACCGTGTTAAATATATCTATGTTTCTCGCCCATCCGTCAGTAACATCACTTATGGTAAAGGCACGATGATGCCCTTCATTAATTGTTACAGATTTTGCAGGACAAACAATGCTAAAATTTTCGATCCCAATTTGTGAGAGTTCTCCCGAAGTTGAAATTTTTATAACCGATACACCGGGAGGGTACAGGTATTTTGAATCGTAGCTATCCGTTAGCGGCACATCAACAGTAATCTTATTTTTCTCCTTCTTTTTAATAATACGGTCGCATGTTATTTCACCAGTAATCCATGTTTGCTTCTTGCCATCTCGTACCAATTGATCCATCCCCATAAATTGTACCCACGCCGGTGTAACGGGTTTGGTTATGCGAATTGTATCTCCAACGGCAAAGTCCCAAGCATCGGTAAGATTAAAAGACATTGTGCCTGATGGAACATAATTATCTGCGAAAGCAGCAGGTGTGCCGATAGTGTTATAGATAACTTTATTTCTTACAGAAATGCAAACATGTGATTTGCCTGTCATGTTTATGATGGTACCATTTTCTCCCGAACCGCTTCCTCTTAATACCACACCACTTGCATCTATTGAAATTGATTTTTCACAATTATATGTACCGGGTTTTAAAAGAACCGCTCCCCTGAAGCCATTTACCATTTCCATTTTTGATACTTCATCTATGGCATTTTGTATGGCTTCCGAATTATCACCTTCCATTGCGCTCAAAGTAATTTTTGTTTCAACCGAAGGAATGCTCACTCCGCCGCCCATGTAACCGGCGTAAGAGAAATCCATTATTCTATCGCCTTGCTTTGTAGTTTTATAAATAAGCTTACCATCAGAATTATAATTAACCCATTTACTCTTTCCGATTTCATTTTGTGCAAATACATTTGAGAAAAAAAATCCGGATACGGAGAGAAATGAACATAAAATCAATCCTTTTGAATAAAAAAATCTATTAAGCATATTATTAAGTTGTCTTTTTATTAAAGCACATTATTTTGACAAAACGATATCCGGATTTACATCGTCTGCCAGTTCTATGTTCTTTTTAATTTCACCCGTTTTATTCTTTGTTACACTTATAGATTTGCTTTTTGCATCCACGGCAACCAGTAATGCCCATCCAACATCAGCGCCAAGGCCATCCTTAAAGGGATACGTGTTTTTATAATCATCAACATTAGTACTGCCAAGTAATAATGCGTTTTTATCAAGATGAATGGTAACGTTATCTTTTAATACGATGGTGCCTGATAAAAATTTTCCCGCGGGGAAAATTACCTTTCCGCCGCCACCAGCATTGCAATCATCAATTGCCTTTTGAATGAACACTGTGTTCAAAGTTGTTCCATCACCAAGGGCTCCATATTTTGTAATATCTACATCATGCGCATAAAGGACATCACGCGAAAAAATGATTAAAAGAGACAATAATATTTTTATCATGTACGGGCTATAATTTTTTAACCTGGCTTATCCCTGGCGGTTAGCCACTTTACTTCGTCTTCGCTACCGTATTTAAATCTGCAACTGTTCCCTTTAGTTCCATTTTTATTACTGAAGCAATTTTGTCGGGAGCATCACCGGGCAAATGGATAATAATACCATCATCAACGGATGTTGCTTTTATCGCTTTGCCATTCGCCAATAGTTTTGCAGATATTATTTCATTTTTTAGACCTGGAATAATAAGACCACCATCTTTAGGCCAATCGAATACAGAAAAATAAAGTGTTGTATTATTTCCATTTTCTTTTTCTGTACAACGGCCCCATGGCAATGACAGCAACGGACTTGCTTTGGTATCATAAATAGCTTCTCCATTTACTTTCATCCAGTCTCCTATTTCCTTCAACCTGTCAATGCTTTCCTGGGGAAATGTTCCGTCCGGCTTAGGGCCGACGTTTAATAAGTAATTTCCTCCTTTAGATGCAATGTCAATTAAATTATGAATAAGCGTCTCTGTGCTTTTCCAATTGTTTGCGTAAGATTTATAACCCCATGTTTCATTCATGGTCATACAGGTTTCCCAATCAGTTCCGTCCAGTTCTTCCCTTGTTGGAATTTTTTGTTCCGGCGTTTTTGTATCCCCTGGAAAATTGGGACGCTTAAGCCTATTATTGGTTATAATATTTGGTTGAAGTTTTAAAAGCGCCTGTAATTTGTTGGCAGCTTCATCCGTCATGTTAGTTGGAGTATCCCACCAAAGCACCGCAACCTCGCCATAATTGGTCAACAGTTCTTTTACCTGTGGCACTGCGACATCGTCTATATATTGTGCAAATGTTTTTGTTGTTTGCGCAGGATCCCAATGCCCGTTATGTTCTTTTGTGTAGGCATCAATTTTTGCGCTATCAGGATTAGCCCATCCTTCGGTTGCGACTTTTCTTGCGGCAGCGCCCCCGGGATTATTCCAATCCTGTGCCTGCGAATAATAAAAGCCCAGCTTCATTCCATATTTTTTGCAGGCTGCTGCTAATTGTTTTAATACATCTTTACCATACGGAGTTGCATCCACAATATTCCACTTGCTTGCATTTGATTTAAACATCGCAAATCCATCATGGTGCTTTGCGGTGATCACAATATATTTCATGCCGGCATCCTTTGCCATTTTTACCCAATCATCTGCATTGAATTTTACAGGATTAAATTCTTTGGCAAATTTTTGATATTCGGCCACGGGAATTTTTCCCCGATTCATAATCCATTCCCCGATATGCGCTATCCGGTGGCCGTTGTATGTCCCCGCAGGAACAGAATATACGCCCCAATGTATAAACATACCGAAGCGTGCTTCACGCCACCATTCCATGCGTTCATCTTTAGAAAGTTCCTGGCTGAAGATGGATTGTGTAATGCAAATGAATGCAATTGAGAGAAGAAATATTCTTTTCATATTCGTAGCTATCGTTTTAATTTTGTGACTATAAATTATACAGATGCAATTAAATCATTAATCCAAATTATAAGCTATACCCTATTTACATTCTATTCAGCGATATTGACAAATAAGGAATACCTGAAATAATAAATAACAAATCCAACTTAATTTTTTATTGCACGCATGCAACAACTTTGATAAATATTTTACAGGAAAATAAATTCAGTATATATGTTACAGAGCGATATATTCCAGATAGAAAATGAAATAGAGTGGGAAGATAAAGGAAACGGAATCCAAAGACAGGTGTTCGGTTATGATGATAAAATAATGCTCGTAAAAGTAAAATTTGAAAAAGGAGCAATCGGGGAATTACATAAGCACTATCACACACAGGTTACATACGTTGAAAGCGGTGTTTTTCAAATGTTGATTGGTGATGAAAAGAAGATAATTAAAAAGGGAGACGGGTACTATGTTCCACCCAACGAAATGCATGGGGTTATTTGTTTGGAAGCGGGAATGCTGATAGATGTGTTTACTCCTTTAAGGGAGGATTTTTTATCACTATAAATTGGCGCTTATTTATTTCGTAACCTTATTACCCGCGTAAATGCCAACATCTTCCTGCTCTAAAATTCTGGCCTTAATCTCAGAAGATGAAATTTCATCAGCGCCTGCATCGAATGGGGCAATTCTCTTTTGACCATCCATATCCACGTTCACAGAAGGGTACTCTCCAACGCCGGCATTAATAGCAGGACTATTTTTTGCAAGATGAAAAATCTCCTTTGCATCCCTTATAAGTTTTGGATCCAAAATTTTGTATCCTGCATTTGGCATGTAACCTGCACCGTTAGTATTGAATAAAATGTTACCGGTCCACGTGGCGTTTGTGTAAGGGCCTGAGATAGTCGCTGCGGCTTCTCCTCCCTGGATTATGTTATTGGCAACTGTGATGAATGTTGCGCCCATTCCTTCTTCACGACCTGTCATTGTAATATTGACCTTATTATTAACGAGTGTATTAAAGGCAATCAATACCCTGTCAGGTCGGTCATGTGAAGTGAGCTTTGCACCATCGGCTACTTCTCCGTCGCCATTTCCAATAGTTATTGCAGGATTACAATTTTCAAAATAATTACTGTATATCAAATGGTCATCGCCAAAAATTCTAAGCCCCGGTGTATTGATAAAATAATTACCATAGACCAATGATTTGTTTCCATGTCTCAAGGTAAATTGTGCAGGACAATTACGAATAGTGTTATATCGAAGTGTAACTGCGGAAGCTTTTACAGAGATCAATTCATTTTCTCCGGCACAATCTTCAAAAAGATTATACTCAATAATGCTGTTACTTGATGATAAACTAAAACCACTTAACCCGAATTGAAATGCTTCTGCTCCATTTTTGCCACCCTGGTCTTTATGTGATTTAAAATAATTATGATGGATCCAAAGCCGTTCTGCTATTTGGCTGCCAGTTCCCCTTATCGCAAGGAATCTTCCCATAGCATCTTTATTTTGGAAAATATTATAATCAACCTGGTGATCGCTTCCCGCAATTGTAAGGTCTTCACCATCACCGGGAGTTTCAAAAATATTTTGAGTGAACCTGCAAAAGTGTGTTCCGGCGCCTGTTTTAGCTTTGGATGCTGCATGTGTAAATTTGAAGCCTTTGATAATTATGTAGGCAGCCGGACTCACAATATTAAATCCTGCTGCACCGGTAATTTCAGCCTTCTTTAAATGTTGCGCAGCAATTAAGATGGGCTGGGATGCAGTTCCTTCCTTGTTTACAATTATATTTTCAGTGGTTGTATATACTCCATCGGACAGAAGAATAATATCACCGGGTTTGGCATTGGCAATAGCATTTTGCAAAGCCGAAATTGAAGAAACGATAATTTGCTTTGCTGATAATTTTTTTGCGAAGAAAAAGTTGACCAGTAATAAAGCAATTAAATAATTTTTCATAAGAGGCTTATTTTTTTAAAACAGTTTTTTCCCTTCATTTAATTTTTTCATTCGCATTAAAGCTTCCAAATAATAATAATCGGCATAAATGATTGGCACATCCACTTCGCTGTTAGCAGGTTTGGAGCCGGTGCTGTGCAATAAAATAAAGCCGTGATCTTCACCCTGTGGCGCCCGATAAAAGTTTGTAAGATTTTCAACGATTGTATCTGCAATCTTTCTGTATTCTTTTCCGCTTTTGCTGTACAAGCTTAGCTCGTACAGTGCAGATGCCATCACGGATCCCGCGGATGCATCTCTTGGTTCGTTAGGAATAGCGGGAGCATTAAAATCCCAATAAGGAATTAAGTCCTTTGGCAAATTCGGATGATGCAAAATAAAATCAGCAATATGATCCGCCTGCTCAAGAAAGGCTTCATTTTTTGTTTCGCGATAACACATCGTAAATCCATACAGGCCCCAAGCCTGGCCCCGTGCCCACGCAGATTCATCGCTGTACCCCTGGGCGGTATTTTTCTTAACTACTTTCCCTGTTGCCGTATCGTAATCTACCACGTGATAAGAACTATAGTCACTTCTATAATGATTCTTCATCGTGGTAGCGGCATGGCTAAACGCAATTTTATAAAATGAAGAGTCCCCGGTTAATTTTGTGGCTTCAAATAAAAGTTCAAGGTTTATCATATTATCAATGATCACCGGGAAGCCCCATTGTTGTGCATGATGATCCCATGAACGGATACACCCGACTTTTTTATTAAAGCGTGTTGACAACGTTTTTGCCGATTCAATAATAACATCTTTATAATGTGCATTCTTAGTTAATCTATAACCATTGCCAAAACTATTATATACTTTAAAGCCCATATCGTGTGTGCCACCGTTAGTCTTTTCTTTTTCAATGTTAGCGGTAAATTTTTCCGCTTCGTTTTCCCATTCTTTTTTTCCGGAATATTCGTAAAGAAACCAAAGCTCACCTGGAAAGAAACCACTGGTCCAGTCTTTTGATGCCACCAATTTAAGCTGGCCACTATCCAGTGTTCTTGGTGATACAAGATCCGGATTTCCATTTTTTGCTTTTGGAATTTCAGCCAGCATCAACTTCGTTTGTTGTTCAACACCAGCAAAAATTTTTGCCAACGATGGATTACCTGTTTTCACCGGGACCAATTGTACTTCCAGTAATTTCATTAATTCTGATTTACCAAATGAAAGCGGGGAAATATTTAAATTATGAATGCCCGGAGATAATGGGATGACGGCTAATTCCCGGGTTATAACTGTCGTGTTATTTGAAGTGGTTGCAACATCATGCTGCGAATAATTTTCATCCAAAGCAATTGAATACATTCCACCACTTGTTTCTTCCGGGGCGAGGTATTTAATAATTATTTTAAAATCGTTTTTTGCAGATGTGCGAAAATTCCAGCTTAAGTTTTGATCTTTATTTTTCCATCCGTCCACGTAATACCTGTCTTTTTTTCCATCACCAAAACCAAAGCCTTTTCCATGTTGCGTAGCATCGTACGCAAGTAATCTTGTCACCCGAACATTTAAGGAAACATACCTTACACTATCTGTTTCAATAGCGCTTTTTAGATCAACAACCAATACAGTATTTATGGTATCAATTGCTTTTTTTGGCAGCGTGATAACAACATCATTTTCATTCAATCTTTTTATAGGAAATGTCTTTTGTGGATCGCTCAATAAATAAACTTTATCAACATTATTTTTCAAACCACCCACATGCAACTTTCCATCAGTAGGCCACTCAAAAACATGCAGGTATAATTTATTTTTCTTCAGCGTTGATACACCCCAACTTTGTAATGGCAAAGAACTCGCGGTTGTGCCATAAATACTTTCATCATTTTTATGCATCCACTCACCAATGCCATTTAAAATCTTTACATCCTTTTTATCAAACGTTCCGTCACCCTTCGGGCCAATATTCATTAATAAATTTCCGCCACGTGAAGCCGCGCTGGCTATCAGCCTGATAAAATGTGATGCAGGTTTATGACTGCTGTCAAACTTAGAATAACCATAAGATTCATTTGTTGTGGGTATAGCTTCCCAGTCGCCTTCAACAGGATAAAATTCCGCAGGACGATCAGCGGTATTTTTATAATCACCGAAGTTGGCAGTAGCGCTTCTTACCAATCTTCCATTTACGACAACATTTGGATCGGCTTCACGAATTGCTTTTAGTATCCGGATATTTTCTGACAATGGTAATTTTTGCGGCGTATCAAACCATAAAATATCAGGATGATACATTGTGATCAATTCTTTGATCTGCGGTATCGCTTTTTCATCAACATACTTTTGGGCCTTTACTAATAATTCAGGATGCAGGTCATACCAGTTTCTTCCGCCATATAAATTAAGATCGCCGCCAGGATTTTTATATTCCCAGTCATTTCCGGGTGCGTCAGGATGTTCCCAATCGAAAGCATGTGAATAATAGAAGCCGAACTTTAACCCATATTTTTTACACGCCGCAGAAAGCTCTGCCATTGGGTCTCTTTTGAAAGGCGTTTGTTTTCTTATATTAAAATCAGAAACTTTCGAAGGATACATCGCAAAGCCGTCATGGTGTTTGGACGTGATGATCATGTATTTCATTCCGGCATTCTTCGCATTCCTTACCCATTCATCCGCATTAAATTTTGCAGGGTTAAATTTGTGAGCAAGTTCTAAATATTCTTTCCTGTGTATTTTTTCTTTACGCATCAAATGTTCCGCATAACCATCTACCTTTTTTCCCTTCCACTCACCCCCTGCAGTTGAATAAACTCCCCAATGAATGAACATGCCAAACTTTGCTTCACGCCACCACTTGATACGCTGATCATGTGTTTTCATTGATGCAGTCCACCATCCATCTACGGCATCATCAATTGCTTTTTGATCCCGGGCTTTCCCTTCGTTATACATTTTACTGTCTTCATCGCCTGTAGTTTGAGCATCTAACTGGAAGGAATAGCTGCAGAAAATGATCATCAAAATAAGCAGCCTCTTATTCAATAAAAAATATCTCGCTTTTGATTTTTTCATTTTTGATTTTTAATTATCATTCAACCAAATCAAAGGATGGCGAACAGGTAAATTTCTGATCACTTCATCCACTTTAGGATCATGGTCTAATTTTTTCCATGTATTAAACCAATCGTTGTTATTGTAAGCTTCAGCTCCAAAAATTAAAAATGGTTGTGCGACAGGCCAGCTATCCCAATACATTACATCGTGCTTAAATGGCCATTTATTTTTATCAACTATAAAGGCATACAAAAATTCTATTCCCTTCTTAATTGACTTCCCATCTGATGTTTGATAATTCCATAAATCATTTTCTTTCGAAGAAAGAATTTGACATAATGTTGTCATTGCATCTAAATTGAAAATGGAATAACCGTAGGGCTTTGTCCTTCCGGTTTCCCTTGGAAAGCTTCCATCAACTGCCATCTGCTTTACAAGAAAAACATTCTTGTAACGGTCGCTGCAAAAGTTCAGCAGCTTTTGATTCCCCGTAAATTTTGAAAACTCTGCAACCTGCATCGCCCAGCAGGTTCCATGATTGTTGGTTGCGTTCATTTCTGCTTTTCCATAAGGATGCGTTGTCAACCATTGCAGGTATTCACTAAACCAGTTTTTGATCGCAGCTAAAGCTTCTTTGTCCATCGCGGGATCACCTTCCATAACCATCAGGCCTTGCACTACTTCCATTAGTTGAATGGTATCAATAATACCAATCCCTCTGCCCGTGAATCTGCCTTTAATAGCCTGGGAATATAACAGGCTTGGATTCATTAAAGTAGATGTATCAACAAACCATGCCTCGCAATGCTTCATTGCCTGCAACAAATATTTTTTATCTCCGGTTAATTTATAAGCTGATGCCAATGCGCCAACAATTTTGCTGAATCGGATCATCGCATGGCGATGTGCAACAAAATTATCCGGGTTGGACATGCCATCTCGCTGAATGTATGGGCTATCCGGGCTTTTGGGATCAGGCCACCAATAATCTCCTTCTGAAAAAAAATCATGTTTACCCCCGGCACTTCTTGGTGAAGATGCTGCAGTAACGGTAACGGGTACCTGTTGCATCGCCCACTCAGCTTCGTCCATAATGTGTTTGTGCAAAACCTGGGCAACTTCATCTTTGAATGATGATGAGGATTTACGCGAAGCGGAGCATGAAAAAAATAAGCAGACTATTAAAATTAATTTGATGTTCATTTAAAGATTATTTTTTGCCATAAAAACAAGGAGGCGCAAAGCATCACAAAGACTTTCGTTCGTATCAGCAGATTTTAGCATTATTTCGTCATGAATTTCCACGTGACATTTTTAATTGTATTAGGTTTCCCCTTAACCGGATCAGAGATAGTGCCCTTTTTATTTTCCACTTTTATTTCGCGCCAGCTATAGTCGCCTTTTTCATAATTGAAAGTTTCTCCGTCATCATCGTACAACAAATATTTACCCGGTTTCTCGCCGTAATAGCGAATTTCGATATCTACTTTTTCTCCTGCTTTTGGCGCATGCAATAACGGCGGCATCATCGGGATTATTCCTCCGTCTTGTACATACACGGGAATTTTATCAAGCCCCGGAGTAACAGTGATTACCTCTCCTTCTCCAGCATATTCGCCATTATAGAAGTCATACCATTTTCCTTTCGGTAAAATCACTTTGCGTGATGTTTCCCCGGTAAACATCGGAGCGACAAGTAAATATTCACCGGCCATGTACTGGTCTTTTATTTCTTTTAATGTTGCTTCTTCGTAAGGATTGTTTTCGAGATTCTGTTCTGTTGTTTCCGTTGTTACTTTCATTTTAAAACCATCCTCAAGATTCATTGCACGAAAAGGCGGTGTTCCTTCATAATGATATTTTGCAAATTCACTATACCAATATGGCATCATTCGCATTCGCAATAAAGCAAACTCTTTTACCTGTTCTGCCACTTCCGGAAATGTCCATGGTTTGGTGCCGCTTGACCATGCATTGATCATCGCCAGGGGAGAAAATACATTGGATTGAAAACGCCTCAGCCATTCCTCAGCAGTTTTGGAAGCCCTTACTTCCGGTGTCCATAATACGCCCGCAAACCCGCTATTGATCAATGCTGTGATAAAATCTTTATGATTGTAATAATCATTATAGATCACAAAGGGGAAAGATGATCCCCCTCCATTGTTGGCTCTTACCAAACCAAAGGTTCTTTTGTTGAGCTGGTGGTACATTTGGGTGCAATAACGCATCATCAGTAAACCGTAAGTCTGTCGCATTTGCTCCGCGGAATGTCCAGACGGAAAGGTGGCAACATCCGGCCAAAGGTATCCATCTCCACCATCTACTTCATCAAACTTATAGCCGCTTATACCAATATCTACCTGGCTTTTTTTCAACTGCCCGAAGAAAATATTTCTTGCCTGTGGCATAGTCATGTCCGGCACGGCACCATTCCAAACTGTATGCGAACCTGTAAATGGTTTTATGCTTTTATAAATGGAAGCCTCCGGCGATACATAAGGATTCGACCAAAGATTTAATCGAATATTTTTTTGCAGCATTTGCTGTACAAATTTTTTGGGCTGAGGGAAACGCGAACTATCCCATTCAAATGTGCAGGGATACGATTTACTTTGCCAGCCCGGTTCCAGCCCTATAAAATCCAAAGGATAACCTTTTTCTTCAAAGTCATCCGCTTCTTTTTCAACCATACCGGCGTCGTATAAACGCTGTACCCGCTGCGTAAATCCCAAACCCCAACGTGGAGGTAAAGGGCCGCCTCCATTAAATAAATTGTATCGGCGAACAGCATCCAACATAGTAGGCCCGCCAAATACATACACTTCTACGCCTCGTGCAGGAACCAATATTTCCACCGCGTCAGAATAAGGATGCGACGTCCAGTTTTTATCAAGGTTTCGGTCCTGCAATCTTGGCGGATGTTTGCTGTCTCTTTTGACCGCCGTTCCTGCATAGACGGTTATATATCTTGCAGCATTTATGAAAACGCCATAGCCATTAGTAGAAACATAAAACGGAGTTGGAGCATGTGTACGGCCGTTATCTTTCCCGGAAAAATTATCTACATGCAACTGCAAAATTTTACCACGCTGGTATACTGTTTGAAAATTTAGTCCGAAGCCAAACAATTGTTCCTGCTTATCTAACGGGAAATTCAAATAAGTTTTTCCATCAGAAATTTTTCCGGAGATATCCACTTTAGGCAAAGGGAAAGTTGTTTTCACCATCTTTGCCAGCGCCTGATTATTTGGTTGTGCACCGGCAGCTTTTAAAAGATCGTATGCTTCAGGTTTTCCCACTATTCCCTTCCACACACCGGGCGATACTTCTGTCCAGGCAATGGTCTGCGCATTGATAGCCTGACTAATTAAGACCACAAAAAACAGGAAAAAAAATTTCTCAAATCTCATTTTATCTACAATTTATAAAGGGACAATCGTGTATGTTTTACCTTTCTCGGTTTTAAAATCAATTACAAATTCTTTTTCCAGGTTAAGTTCAGGAAGTTTTGTTTTTGCATTATTTTCATAAGGCGGCTTTCCATAAACTTTATTTAATGGATTCGGATTTTCGCTACCCGTATTCATACTTTTTACTTCAATAACTTTTACAGGTTGAAATGTTCTGATGCGGCAATTGCCACCTAAGACTGAATAAATTTTGCTTTGAAAAAGTTCTCCGTTTTTCCAGCTAATATCAACAGTAAAATTTCCTCTTGCCTTTATGCCCTTTATACTTCCTTCTTTCCATGCAGCCGGCAATGCAGGCAATAAAGTGATTGCGCCATCATGGCTTTGCAATAACATTTCTGTAATGCCCGCTGTTGCTCCAAAATTTCCATCAATCTGAAAGGGTGGATGCGCATCAAATAAATCGGGATACGTTCCACCGCCGCCCATTGTTTCCCTCTTTTCATTTGGATCGATATAATTAAATGCAGAAGTTAAAATCTTATAGGCATGTTCCCCATCGTGTAATCTTGCCCACCAGTTAATTTTCCATGCCATAGACCAGCCGGTGCTTACATCACCGCGAAGGATAAGCGATTCTTTCGCAGCTCTTGCTAATTCCGGTGTGTTATTAAGCGTGATTTCATCGCCGGGAAATAACCCGAATAAATGTGAGATATGACGATGCTTATCATTCGGATCATCCCA
>JBDTSD010000107.1:0-15069 GCA_039931355.1 Ginsengibacter sp. | reverse complement strand
CCACTGCTGTACACCGTAAAAGTAATGCCCTGGCTCATGAAAAGCTTTTTTGCCATTTCATCTTTATGGGTCATTTCTGCCGGCGGAAGGTCAGCAATTACTGAAAAAAAATTTTTGTAAGGAGAGCGAATTCCATCGGCGCCGATCATCTCATCCCACACGCCACTTTGCTCCTGGTAAGATTGTAAAAGTGAATTTTGACTCATATAAATATTAAGGCGAAAAATTCAATTTACGGAAAAATAAAAAAGAAGACTGATTAACTTTTGTGGGATTCTATTATGTTCAAAGCCTTTACATTGATTGATGGATAGACTCAAGTATTTGTTGTTTTGTCCAGCCCAGTGAAAAAAAGTTCCCGGATTAACTCTACAGAAATTCTTGTGCCTTTTATAGTTGGCTTTCCCAGCAAAACCTGTGGATCTAAAATAATATGTTCCTGCCAGTTCATTTACCATGCAGTGTTACTGTAGCATTTTAATTGGTCTTAAAAATTTTTCGCATGTTGTTGAAATTATTTGAAATAAAATAAGAGCACTTTATTCACTCACCACATTCGCCCTTTTTCCTGACAAATATTTCTCCCTGATTATTTCATACACTGGCTTATCATACACCTTACTTTCCAGCCACGAAATAACGTCGAGGTATGCAAAGGCTCTTGTTTCAAATTTACTTGTTTCAAATTGCCGGATCGTGTGCAGCAGTTTTTCAAATTCAGGTTTTAATTTTTTTGCTGATAAGTAAAAAGATTTTCTTAAAAACTTAAACACCTCCTCTTCTACCAGGCTCAGGTTTTGCATCTTTGCCATAAAGCGATATACCGATTTGATAAGGTACTCCAGCAATTGAAAATTTCCGATTTCATAATGCGCTATAAGATGCAACAGTCTTGCATAGCATTGCAGGTCGTTTCTTAAATCAACTTTCCAGTTAATTATTTTATTCAGGTAAGTGATGGCGGTATCATAGTCGCCGGCGCCAAAGTATAGAGAAGCGATCTTATAATAAAAAACAAGCACCCGGTGATTGTCGAGGTAAATATTAAATTCTGTAAGCTGCTGCATTATTTCAGGAACTATTTCTAATCCTTCATTAAACGTGCCTTCTAAGAAATGCCTGTTAATTTTTGCGATGTAGAGATACACAAAAACCTGTATCCTGTTATTAAAATTTTGCTTTACCACATTTGAATCACTCAAAGCTTCAAACGCCTGTAACGCTTTAATAAACCCGGGATGGTTTCTTAAATTGAAATGTGCATTTAATAAATTATGTATTCCCTTTATGTAGTTGGCTGTTTCCACTTCCATCATCATTGGTTCACGGGAAAAAAGATCTACCCATTTTTGAGCGTAGCGATAATACATAAGAAAATCCTGGCGGATAAACGCATACCAGCAAAAGCTTTGATTATAATAAAGGCTTTGATAAAATCCGTCAGGAACTTTTAATTCATCGATTAAATGCTTTCGAAAATAACTTTCAACTTCTTCTTCATCTTTTTCATTACGTGCATGGCCATTCTTAATGTACCAGCTATATAATTGCAAGGCGAGGTTCGATAATTTAGTTACTTTAACGAGTTTCTCATTCGTACTATTTGCTTCGGATGTTAAAGCATCTGCCCTGTCTTGCATGCTTCGCGTGATGTGCAGTGATTCGATTTTTTTTTCTAGAAATATAGCCTCAGTCAAAGAACTTATCTGGTTACTTATCTTAGCATTTTCTTTTATTTTATCAAGTATTTTCAGGCTTTGCAGGTACAAGCCTTTATTGTAGAGTATCCAGGAATGGTCGAGTTGTTCGTGTAGCTGAATTTCCACATTTTCATTACTCTCCAGCAAGCGCAGGCTCGCAAGTATCTGCCTGTATAAATGCGCTTTCATATTTGAAAGCTGTTCTCTTTTTATAGAAGTGGTTTTGGTAATTAAATCCTTTTCTTCATAATCTTTCATTTTGTCAATAGCATCAAAAAGCTGTACTATTTTCAGATCGTTGTTTGAAGTGTTTCTTTGTATATAAAGCTTAAAATTCCTCTTTTCAGACTTCTGAAGAGAGTGAATTAATTGAAACAAGGCATCTGTTGATCGGTTGGGCATCGTAAATTTTTTAAGCGCAATGGCAATGCTGACAAGGCTTCACCAAAATTACCACTCATTTCGGCAATGTAAATTTCTGCTATTTTGTCCACTATTATCTCTCTTATATAAGCTATTTTCGAATACTCAATATGCAGATTGTCTGCGAATCGCTTGCTTATCTTAATCCTGCACTAAAGATTATTCTTATGAATAAAATAATAATTTTTGACACTACTTTACGGGATGGTGAACAAGTGCCCGGCTGTAAATTAAATACAAAAGAAAAAGTTGAGCTCGCTAAAGAATTGGAGAACCTTGGCGTTGACGTAATAGAAGCGGGCTTCCCAATATCAAGCCCCGGCGATTTTGCTTCAGTCCAGGAAATTTCAAAGAGCGTTTCAGAGGTTACAGTTTGCGCTTTATCAAGAGCTGTGAGGAAAGATATTGAAGCCGCCGGTGAAGCGTTAAAATATGCAAAACGCCCACGCATACATACAGGTATTGGAACATCTGACTCTCACATAAAAAGTAAATTTAAATCCACCAGGACCGATATTTTAGCAAGAGCTATTCAATGTGTAAAGTGGGCGAGAAACTATACCGATAACATTGAATTTTATGCGGAAGATGCAGGCCGCACTGATAATGATTACCTGGCAACCGTAATCGAAGCGGTGATTAAAGCTGGTGCAACTACGGTAAATATTCCTGATACAACAGGCTATTGCCTTCCGCATCAGTACGGTGAAAAAATTGCCTATCTTATAAATAATGTGAGCAACATTGATAAAGCAGTTATCTCCTGTCATTGCCATAATGACCTGGGCCTTGCTACAGCCAACTCTATTTCAGGCGTAATTAATGGCGCAAGGCAAATTGAATGTACCATAAACGGATTGGGGGAGAGAGCCGGTAACACCTCCCTCGAAGAAGTGGTAATGATCATTAAACAACACAAAGATCTTAATTGCTATACGGATATAAAAGCGCACCTCTTAAATCCGATGAGCAGAAAAGTATCTGATATAATGCGGATGCCGGTGCAGCCAAATAAGGCAATCGTTGGCAGCAACGCATTTTCACATTCATCGGGTATTCACCAGGATGGTTTCCTGAAAGATGCATCTACTTATGAAACCATCAACCCCGAAGACGTAGGGGCAGACAGCTCAAAGATCGTACTAACGGCAAGGAGTGGACGAAGTGCTTTGGCATTTCGCTTTCAGAAATTAGGTTACGAATTTGATCGCAATGATGTAGATTTTTTATACAGCCGTTTTTTAGAAGTAGCAGACAAAAAAAAGGAAATAGGGGATAACGATCTTTCAAGCCTTGCAAAAGAATACCAGGAGAAGGAACTATTAACAACTTAGTTTTCATGCGGTTTAGTTTTATATAGTGGGGGATTGTCCCCCGCTTTTTTTAAATGTAGACATGGGAAAAACATTATTTGAAAAAATTTGGGAAAAGCACCTGGTAAAAACTATACCCGGCGGTCCGGATGTGCTGTATATTGACAAACATTTTATTCATGAAGTTACCAGCCCACAAGCTTTTGCGGGTATAGGAAAGCGGGGCTTAAAAGTATTACGACCGGCTAAAACAGTAGCGACGGCGGACCATAATGTTCCTACTATCAACCAGCATCTTCCCATAAAAGATATGCTATCAAGATTGCAGGTGCAGCAGCTCGTTGATAATTGCAAAAAACATGACATTGAATTGTATGGCCTCGGGCATCCCTTCCAGGGTATCGTGCATGTAATAGGCCCGGAGCTTGGAATTACGCAACCCGGGATGACGATAGTTTGTGGTGACAGCCATACTTCCACGCACGGTGCATTTGGGTCTATCGCCTTCGGCATTGGCACAAGTGAAGTGGAAATGGTTTTTGCTTCGCAATGCGTTTTGCAGGCACGGCCAAAAGTTATGCGGATCAATGTAGAAGGGGAATTGCATAAAGGAGTGGTGTCAAAAGATATTATTCTCTACATTCTTTCAAAAATATCGGCCAGTGGTGCTACAGGCTATTTCGTTGAGTTTGCAGGCTCTGCAATTCGCTCTCTTTCTATGGAAGCAAGAATGACCATTTGTAATATGAGTATTGAAATGGGCGCAAGAGGAGGTATGATCGCTCCTGACGAAACTACTTTTGAATACATAAAACACAGGCGCTTTGCACCTATTGGAGAGAATTGGATTTCCAAACTCGAAGAATGGAAGAAACTATATTCTGATGCGGATGCTGTGTTTGATAAGGAAATAAATATCAATGCAGGTGATATAGAACCAATGATAACCTATGGTACTAATCCTGGCCTTGGCATTTCCATAGGTGGAAAAGTACCTACGGCGGAGAGTATCAGTGATGAAGGAGAGCGAAAAAATGTAATTAAAGGACTTGAATACATGGGCCTGCAACCTGGTCAATCATTAAAAGGTATGCCGGTTCAAAATGTTTTTATAGGAAGTTGCACTAATTCACGTATTGAAGATCTGCGTTTAGTCGCCAGCGTTATAAAGGGAAGAAAGAAAAATGAAAACGTAAAAGTGATGATCGTCCCAGGCTCACAACAGGTAGCTGCGCAGGTAGTGGCAGAAGGTCTTGATGTGATATTTAATGAAGCGGGGTTTGAGATCCGGCAGGCGGGCTGCAGTGCATGCCTCGGCATGAATGAAGATAAAATCCCCGCCGGTGAATATTGTATTTCTACGAGCAATAGAAACTTTGAAGGAAGGCAGGGAGCCGGGGCAAGAACAATGCTTGCCAGCCCGCTAACCGCTGCAGCAGCAGCTATTACGGGAGTAGTAACTGATGTACGAGAATTATTAAATTAAAA
This sequence comes from Ginsengibacter sp., assembly GCA_039931355.1. Taxonomy (GTDB): domain Bacteria; phylum Bacteroidota; class Bacteroidia; order Chitinophagales; family Chitinophagaceae; genus Ginsengibacter. The sequence continues at coordinate 10,145 of JBDTSD010000107.1, read as the reverse complement.
CAATGCAGCCCTTACAACACATACATAGCACATTTGTTCCTCTCTCTTTGGAGAACGTTGATACGGATCAAATTATTCCCGCAAGATTTTTAAAAGCTACAACGCGTGATGGTTTTGGTAAAAATCTCTTTCGTGACTGGCGGTATGAAAATGATGATGAAGAACAACCTAAAATAAATTTCGTTTTAAATAAGCCAAAATACCATGGTACTATTCTCGTTGCGGGAAAGAATTTTGGCTGCGGATCATCACGTGAGCATGCTGCCTGGTCGATTGTAGATTATGGCTTTAATGTAGTAGTGTCAAGTTTCTTTGCAGATATTTTTAAAAACAATGCATTGAACAATGGCTTATTGCCAGTACAGGTTACCGATGATTTTCTTCAAAAAATATTTAAGCTTGATGCTTCATCGACCCTTACAATTGATGTGAAAGAACAAACCATTACAATAGATGCTACAGGTGAGCAGGAAAAATTTAACATCAATGATTATAAAAAAACATGCCTGCTAAATGGCTACGACGATATAGATTATTTAATAAGTAATAAAAAAGAAATAGAAGCATTTGAAGCCACACTTTCCTGAATGGTCATTTCTTCTCTTTTATAAAAATGAAACAAGCATCTCTTTTACAGGTACATGATCTTACGGTAAACATTTCAGGAAAGAGTGTATTGAAAAATATCTCTTTTACTGTTGATAGAGGAGAATGCCTGGCTATCGTCGGCCCTTCGGGAAGTGGTAAATCAACATTGATAAAAACGCTTGCATCAAACTATCTCAATAATATCAATATCAGGTTTCATAACGTAAAGGGCTGTGCGCCTCATGTTGCTATTATTTCACAGCAGCACCACTTTAAAAATCTTTCTAATACTTCTACCTTTTATTATCAACAACGATTTAACTCGGCCGACTCTGAGGATTCGCTAACGGTAAATGACATATTACTTACCTCTGAAGCCAACAAAAATGTAATAGCCGAAACGCTTGACTTGCTAGGCATTCTGCATGTGCAAAGTTCGCCGATGATACAATTATCAAACGGTGAGCATAAAAGATTCCAGTTGGCAAAGGCTATTTTGCAAAATGCAGATTGGCTGTTATTGGATAGCCCATACACTGGCCTCGACATCATTGCCCGGAAATTGCTAAATCAAATTATAGATAAGCTTGTTGCGAAAGGCATGCATATTTTATTGGTCACTTCTCTTTCAGAAATGCCTTCATCGGTTACGCATGTGGCTTTGCTTAAAAATGGAAAATTACATGCTAAACTTTCGGTTAAAGATTTTCAAAAGCACGATCAGGTTATTAAGATGAGAAATTCATTCCCGTCAACATATTTAAAAAAAATAGAGTCAATAACGCCTGCATATTCTTACGATGATTTTTCGCTGGCCATAAAAATGGTAAGTACAAATGTTACTTATAATAATAGAAAAATTCTTGATAATATCAATTGGGAAGTAAACAAAGGGGAACGTTGGAATGTATCAGGACACAATGGTTCAGGCAAGTCAACATTGCTCAGCCTTGTGACGGGTGATAACCCGCAAGCGTTTGCTAACGAGATTTATCTTTTTGATAGAAAAAAAGGAAGCGGTGAATCTATATGGGACATCAAGAAAAAAATTGGCTATGTATCTCCGGAATTGCATCATTACTTCGAGCAAAGTGCAACGTGCTTCGAGGTAGTGGCATCAGGTTTGTTTGATACAATTGGTTTATTTAAGAGAATCGGAGAAAAGCAACAAATACTTGTTGAAGACTGGATGTCCCTTATGAATATTAGTCATTTTGCAAAACAATTATTCAGGCAATTATCAAATGGCGAACAGAGATTAGTGCTACTGGCACGTGCTCTTGTAAAAAATCCTCCTTTATTAATTTTGGATGAACCCTGCCAGGGACTTGACCCGGAAGTATCCGGATGGTTCGTTTCATTAATAAATGATATCTGCGTACGAATGAACAAAACATTGATTTATGTCAGTCACTACGAAGAAGAAATTCCATCGTGTGTTACAAATACCCTAAAACTTGAGCATGGGAAAATTGCAGCATGATAAAAAAGAAATAAAAAAATGAAAAAAAATATTGCGGTTATAATGGGTGATGGTATAGGCCCGGAAGTTACAAAGCAATCAATAAGGGTATTAAATTCAATCGCAGAAAAATATCGCCATGAATTTAAGTTTTCTTATTGCCTGATGGGCGCTGTTGCCATTGATAAAACTGGCGATCCGCTGCCACAACATACGATAGATATCTGCCTGAAAAGTGATGCCGTTTTACTTGGTGCAATCGGCCATCCAAAGTATGATAATAATCCGGCCGCGAAAGTGCGCCCTGAACAAGGTTTACTTAGAATAAGAAAGGAGTTGCAATTGTATACAAACATTCGCCCTGTTACTACCTATCCTTTTTTGCACCATCTGTCGCCATTAAAAGATAAGCACCTCGAAGGAATTGATTTTATCATTTATCGTGAGCTTACGGGCGGAATTTATTTTGGCAAAAAAGAATTAAGCGAAGACCAAAATGAAGCTTCTGATTTATGTGTTTATAATAGAAGTGAAGTGGAAAGGATTGCCAAGCTTGCCTTTGAAGCTGCGCAAAAAAGGAGAAAGAAATTAACGCTTGTTGATAAAGCAAACGTGCTGGAAACATCGAGGCTTTGGAGAAGGGTAGTGCAGGAAATGTCAAAAAAATATCCGGATGTAAAAGTGGATTATATGTTTGTTGACAATGCGTCCATGCAAATAATTGTAAATCCGCAGCAGTTTGACGTAATGCTCACTGAAAACATGTTTGGCGATATTTTAAGTGATGAAGCAAGTGTAATAAGTGGCTCAATTGGCTTATTACCTTCTTCGTCTATTGGAAATAATTCAGCTTTGTTTGAACCTATTCATGGCTCTTACCCGCAGGCTGCAGGAAAAGATATCGCAAACCCGGTTGGATCTATTTTATCAAGTGCTATGATGCTGGACCATTTTGGTCTTACAGAAGAAGCTGCCGAGATACGCAAAGCCATTGCCTGGAGCCTCGGGAATGGTTTAGTGACTAAAGATATTGACCCAATGAATTTTTATTATACTTCTACCATCGGAGAGTTGATAAGTGACTTTATAGAAAATGATGTTCCTTCAAAAGTTAATTCTAATAATATTGCTTTAGGCAAAACGACAATTATTTAAAAAGAGACTATAGTTATGTACTACAATGATCAAACATATATATACCTTAACGGGGAAGTGGTAAAAGCCTCGGAAGCCAAGACTGATTTTTACAGCCAGACACTTCATTATGGCTATGGAGTTTTTGAGGGTATTCGTTCTTATAAAACTTCAACTGGTGAAACTAAAATTTTTAAAGAAGACCAGCATTTCGAGAGATTGAAAAACTCCGCAAGTGCTTTAAACTTGCCCTATCCATGGAGTGCTGATGAATTGATAAAAGCAACCTACGAAGTTTTGGAAAAAAATAATTTGCAGGACGCATACATAAGGCCATTGGTATATGCTCCTGCCAACATGAGTTTTAATCTGAACAAGGAATCGTTTATTGTAATTGAAACGTGGCAGATGCAGCCTTTTCTTGGTGAGAAATTATTGAGGGTAATGACTTCGTCATTTGAACGCCCCAATCCCAAAGGTTTTAAGATTGAAGCAAAGGCAACGGGGCATTATGTAAATTCTATCCTTGCAAGCCAGGAAGCAAAGGCAAAAGGCTTTGATGAAGCATTGTTGAATGACATGAATGGTTTTATTGCCGAAGGCCCCGGTGCTAACGTTTTTTATGAATCTAACGGTGTACTCTATACGCCGAAGAAAGGTAATATCCTACCGGGCATTACAAGAGCTACTATCATAGAGATAGGTGAATCGCTCAATATTGAAGTAATAGAAAAAAATATTTCTACAAAAGAAATTCAAGGTACCGACGCTGCATTTTTTTGTGGCACTGCCGCAGAGGTAATTGGCATGGAAAGTATTGACGATATTCCTTTCAGAAAACCATGGAAAGATTCCTTGGGAATTATTATTCAAAGCGCTTATAAAAATTTGGTAATAGAAAAAGATTACAAGCCATCGACCGTTTTAGCATGAAAGAACTCAATAAATATTCAAAGACATTAACACAAGATGAAACACAACCTGCGGCAAAGGCAATGTATTATGCTATTGGTTTTGAAGAAGAAGATTTTAGTAAGGCACAGGTGGGTATTGTAAGTATGGGTTGGGATGGCAACCCGTGCAATATGCATCTGAATGATTTGGCGACAACCGTAAGAAAAAGTGTGAATGATGTTGAGGGTTTGTTGGGTTTAAGGTTTTACACAATTGGCGTTAGTGATGGAATTAGTATGGGTACTGATGGAATGCGGTATAGTCTGATTAGCCGCGATGTGATTGCTGATAGCATTGAAACAAATGCCGGTGCTCAATATTATGACGGGCTTGTCGCTATTCCGGGGTGCGATAAAAATATGCCGGGATGCATCATGGCAATGGGTAGATTGAATCGCCCATCAATTATGTTGTATGGCGGAACGATTGCGCCGGGTCATTACAACGGCGAAGACCTGAATATTGTTTCAACGTTTGAAGCTTTAGGGCAAAAGATAATGGGCAATCTTGATGAAAAGACTTTTAAAGAAATCGTTCGTCATGCTTGCCCCGGAGCTGGAGCCTGCGGCGGCATGTACACGGCAAACACAATGGCAAGTGCTATCGAAGCATTGGGTATGAGTTTGCCAAATTCATCGAGCAACCCGGCATTGAGTGAAGAGAAACAAAAAGAGTGTGCAGCGATTGGTAATGCTATAAAATTGTTGCTCGAGAAAGATATCAAACCAAAAGATATTATGACGCGTGAAGCATTTGAAAATGCAATTACTGTTGTAATGGTTTTAGGTGGCAGTACTAATGCTGTATTGCATTTGATAGCGATGGCCAAGAGTGTTGATGTGCCGTTAACGATTGATGATTTTCAAAAGGTAAGTGATAAAGTTCCTATGCTTGCAGACTTTAAGCCAAGTGGAAAATATCTAATGGAAGACTTGCATAAATATGGTGGTGTGCCTGCGGTGATGAAATATTTATTAAGCAAAGGCATGTTGCATGGCGGTTGTATAACCGTAACAGGAAAAACAATTGCAGAGAATTTGAAGGATGCACCTGATCTTGATTTTGAAAAGCAGGATATACTGCATTCATTGGAAAATCCGATTAAGAAAACAGGCCATTTGCAAATCTTATATGGCAATCTCGCAGAACGCGGAAGTGTTGCAAAAATTACCGGCAAAGAAGGTGAACGTTTTGAAGGAACAGCGAGAGTGTTTGATGGTGAATCACATTTTTTGGAAGCGATTCAAAATAAAAAAGTACATGCAGGTGACGTAGCGGTAATAAGATATATTGGCCCGAAAGGTGCGCCGGGTATGCCTGAAATGTTGAAGCCAACCGGTGCTATTATTGGTGCCGGTTTAAGCAAGAGTGTCGCGTTAATAACTGATGGAAGATTTAGTGGTGGCACACATGGTTTTGTTGTTGGCCATATTACGCCGGAAGCGCATGAAGGCGGCCTCATCGGTTTGGTTCAGGACAACGATATTATTGAAATTGATGCGAATAAAAATACGCTCACACTCAAAGTAAGCGATGAAGAAATAGCAAAAAGAAAAGCAGCATGGAAGAAGCCTGCATTAAAAGCAATCAAAGGTATTTTGTATAAATATGCAAGAGTTGTAAAAGATGCAAGTGAGGGATGTGTAACGGATGAGGAATAGAGCAATTAAAATAATATGCAAATAATAAGAACTATACAAAACAGGATTTATGAAATAAGAGGCGAGCGGGTAATGCTTGACAGAGATTTGGCTGATTTATATGAAACAGAAACGAAATCATTAAATCTTGCAGTCAAGCGAAATATAAAACGATTTCCTAAAGACTTTATGTTTCAGCTTACAGGAGAAGAGTGGGAAAATTTGAGGTTTCAAATTGAAACCTTAGAAAAGCAGCAATATCCTTTAAGGTTGCAAATGAAACCTTAGAAAAACAGCAATATTCTTTAAGGTTGCAAAATGAAACCTTAAAGAAAGGGAGAGGTCAGCACAGTAAGTATCTTCCTTACGCTTTTACAGAACAAGGTGTTGCAATGCTCAGCGGAGTTTTAAATAGTGACAAAGCTATTAATATGAACATCGCTATCATGCGGGCCTTTGTAGAGGTTAGAAAAATATTTTTGAAAGAAATTGATTTCAGGGAACAATTAAAAGAAATTAAAGAAAGACTAGGAGAACACGATGTGCAGTTAAATCAAATTTATGATGCGATGGAAAACCTGCTTGACGAAAAAGCATCTAAAAGAAAATGGGATCAAAGAGAAAGAATCGGTTTTAAAAATTAATAAATTAAGCTTAGGGATAAAAAAGTAATGAAACCTTTTAGGAAGTTGAGTTGAGAAAAATTTACTCATGCAATTGCAAGTAATACAACAAAAGATATTTGAAATACGAGGGCAAAAGGTAATGCTGGACTTTGATTTGGCTGCTTTGTATAAAGTAGAAACAAGAGTATTAAATCAGGCGGTAAAAAGAAATACCGAGAGATTTCCAAAAGATTTCATGTTCAGATTGACAGATAAGAAATGGGATTTTATGTCATCACAATTTGTGATGACATCGCCAGGAAAGAGACCGAAGACTGCATTGCCCTACGCTTTTACCGAACATGGTGTAACGATGCTCGCCAGTATTTTGAAGAGCGATACCGCTGTTAAAATGAATATTGCCATAGTCCGGGCTTTTATCGCTCTTAAAAAATTTGCAATTCAATATGATGGCCTACTTGAGCAATTGGATGAATTAAGAGGAAAAATAGGTGGATATGATGCACAACTAAATCAAATCTATGAAGCTTTAGAAAATATGCTGGATAAAAAAGCGGAAGAAGAAAACAAAAAGGAAGCCTGGGATAACAGAAAACGCATCGGTTTTAAAAATTAATAAATGACAAAAGAATATTTTATAGAGTTGGCAGATTATCATATTTGGGCTAATAATGCTGTATGCAATTGGCTTGAACAGATATCAGATGAACAATGGAAACAATCTGTTCTAAGCAGTTTTAGCAGTATTTATGAAACTACTTTACATACCGCTGCAGCCGAAAAAGTGTGGGTAGAAAGGTTAAAAAAATATTCCAAATTTGAAATACTCACACAAACTTTCAATGGCTCAAAAGCAGAGATGATAAATCTTTGGAAGGAAATATCACAAAGCTTTAAAAACTTTATAGAAGAGATGCCCGATGATTTGCTTCAGCAGAAATTATTATTTAAAAATATAAAAGGCATCGAACACAATTTGCCCCACTATCAATTGATTGCGCATGTTATCAACCATTCAACATACCATCGTGGCCAGTTGGTTACCATGCTAAGACAGGTTGGTTTTACAGATGTAAGTTCAATTGATATGACAACTTATTTCAGAATAAAAAATGATTTACCGCAGGAAGTGTTAATTAACTGATCTGCATATAATAAACAAATAATGTTATGAATACGCTAGAATTAACAAAAGAAGAGCCCCAGGTTTCTACAGAAGCATCAGTAGAAATAACCGGTAGCGAAGCATTGCTGAAAATATTAATGGCTGAAAAGGCTGATACTATTTTTGGTTACCCGGGTGGTGCCATCATGCCGATATATGATGTCTTGTATGGTTATCTCGATAAGCTTCATCACATTTTAGTCCGCCATGAGCAAGGCGCTATTCATGCTGCACAAGGCTATGCAAGATCGTCCGGTAAAACGGGTATCGTGTTTGCAACAAGCGGGCCTGGCGCTACCAATCTTGTAACAGGTCTTGCAGATGCAATGATAGACAGCACGCCACTTGTATGCATAACGGGTCAGGTGTATGCGCACTTGTTAGGCACGGATGCTTTCCAGGAAACTGATGTCATTAATATAACAACGCCTGTTACAAAATGGAATTATCAAATAACAGATGCTACTGAAATTCCTCACGTGTTAGCGAAGGCTTTTTACATAGCAAAAAGCGGCAGGCCTGGCCCGGTGCTGATTGACATTACTAAAAATGCACAATTACAAAAATTCGATTTTAAAGGTTACACAAAATGTAATCACATCCGCAGCTATCGTCCTAAACCGATTGTAAGAAAAGAATACATTGAAGCAGCGGCCAGGCTTATTAATGATGCAAAAAAGCCATTCGTAATTTTTGGCCAGGGCGTTATTTTAGGCAGGGCAGAAAAAGAATTTATAAAATTTATTGAGAAGTCCGGGATACCCGCGGCATGGACGATACTTGGCTTAAGTGCTATACCAACTGATCATCCCCTGAATGTTGGCATGTTGGGTATGCATGGAAATTATGGCCCCAATGTTTTGACAAATGATTGCGATGTTTTAATTGCAATTGGTATGCGCTTCGATGACCGTGTTACCGGCAGATTAGATAAATATGCTAAGCAGGCACAAATCATTCATCTTGATATTGACCCCTCAGAAATTGATAAAAATGTAAAGACAACTGTGCCGGTTTGGGGAGATTGTAAAGAGACGCTGCCATTACTAACGGACTTGGTAAACGAAAAGACCCATCCTGAATGGCTTGATAAATTTAATGATTATAAACAACAGGAAGTTGATGCGTGTATAGAAAAGGAACTTCATCCAGATACAGAAATACTTTCGATGGGGGAGGTAATAAATGTGTTGAATGACCTTACGGGTGGCAATGCAATTATTGTTACTGATGTTGGCCAACACCAAATGGTGGCTTGCCGCTATGCTAAGTTCAACCAGTCAAACAGTAATATTACTTCAGGTGGCTTAGGTACTATGGGTTTTGCATTACCTGCGGCAATTGGCGCAAAGTATGGAGCACCTGGAAGAACCGTTGTTGCCGTAATTGGCGACGGAGGTTTTCAAATGACCTTGCAGGAATTGGGTACTATTATGCAGGATGACATCAATTTAAAAATCATCATTCTTAACAATCAATTCCTGGGAATGGTAAGACAATGGCAGGAATTATTTCACGACAGACGTTATTCATTTACTGATATTAAAAGCCCTGATTTTGTAGCCCTTGCCAAAGCTTACAATATAGACGGGCAAAGAGTTTCTGAAAGGGATAAATTAAAAGATGCGTTGAATGAAATGTTGCAGCACGATGGTTCTTATTTGCTTGAAGTAATGGTGGGCAAAGAAAACAATGTTTTTCCTATGGTACCGCAGGGGTGCAGTGTTGCTGAAATAAGGCTGAAGTAATGATAACCGAAATTGCTGTTTTATATATCAGGAAAAATGAGGGCCATCTTTTTGAGAATGCATTTAGCGAAGCACAAAAGATCATATCGGCAATGAATGGATACATAGAACATGAATTGCAAAAATGCATTGAAGAAGAAAATAAATATGTTTTGATTGTTAGGTGGGACAGTATTGAAAATCATGTTGAAGGATTTAGAAAAAATGAAAAATATGAAGAATGGAAAAAATTACTCCACCATTTTTATGATCCGTTTCCTGTTGTTGAACATTATCAAAGAGTCAATTAAAATTTTTTACAATGTCAAAAGAAGAATTTACGCTAACGGTTTACACAGAAGACCAGATTGGCTTGTTAAATCGAATCGCTATTATTTTTTCACGGAGAAAAATTAATATAAACAGTCTTAATACATCGCCTTCTGAAGTGCCGGGCATCCACCGGTTCAATATTGTGATTGATGAAGTTGAAGAGGTTGTGAAAAAGCTCGTTCGCCAGATTGAAAAGCAGGTGGATGTGCTAAAAGCTTATTATAATACAAATGAAGAAATTATTTGGCAGGAAATGGCCTTGTATAAAGTACCGACAGATGCTATTACTGAAAAAGTAAAGGTAGAAAGACTGCTTCGCGAATTTGGAGCTCGTGCCGTAGCGATTCGCAAAGATTATATCGTGTTTGAAACAACAGGCCATCGTGAAGAAACAAATAAATTAATTAAATTTCTTGAGCCCTACGGGTTAATAGAATTTGTAAGAAGTGCAAGGGTTTCTATAATAAAAGAAAGCAATGGCTTTCACAGTAAGGTAAAAGAATTTGAACAAAGAGA
>JBDTSD010000106.1:0-15105 GCA_039931355.1 Ginsengibacter sp. | reverse complement strand
CGGAAGTAACTGATCTAAGTAAAGAACCTGAAGATACTATTAAGCTTTACGGCCCTGATTGCCTTGTACCCGGCACCTATGCAGCCAACTGTTTACTCGCAAGAAAACTATCAGAGAATGGAGTACGTTTCGTACAACTTTACCACCAGGGTTGGGATGCGCATGATAGTTTACCAAGCCAAATAAAAGGGCAGGCTATGGATACTGACCAGGCATCTGCTGCATTGATTACTGATTTAAAACAAAGAGGATTATTAGATGAAACACTCGTGATTTGGGGAGGCGAATTTGGCAGGACAAATTATTGCCAGGGGAAACTTACCAAAGATAATTATGGTCGCGACCATCATCCGCGTTGCTTTACAATATGGATGGCGGGCGGTGGTGTGAAGCCGGGTGTGTATGGCGAAACAGATGAGTTTGGATACAATGTTACCCAAAATGGTGTGCACGTTCACGACTTTCACGCAACTGTTTTAAACCTTATGGGAATAGATCATGAGAAATTAGTATTTAAACATCTTGGAAGAAGATACCGGTTAACAGATGTTGCGGGGACGGTGGTAAAGGATATTATTTCTTGATTTAATAACACGAATTTTTTTGTCACGAATTACACGAATTCCATATAGATGGAAATACTTACTGACTAATTAACGATTTAACCAATAAACAAATCAACCAATAAACTATAAAAATGCAACGCAGAAATTTTATTAAAAATACATCCTTAACAATGGCAGCACTAATGATCAAACCCTCCATTCCTTACCAGGAGGACATGGTATTGGGACAGGGAAACAAACGATATAAACTTGACACACACTGGAGCAAGGCAGATGTTGCCAAATACCCGGTGAACGATTGCCATGAAATGGTGCAGGATAGCAAAGGGCGCATATTATTGCTCACCAATGAAACAAAAAATAATGTGCTTATTTATGATAAGAAAGGTAAATTACTGACCACATGGGGGAATGAATATCCCGGTGCACATGGCCTTACATTGTTCAATGAAAACGGTACAGAAGTTTTATTTATTTGTGACAACAGCCGTCACCAGGTAATTAAAACCACCATTGATGGCCGGGTGCTGATGGTGCTTGACTATCCGAAAGAAACCGGCCAATACACTAAGGTCGAAGAATACATACCAACCGAAACTGCGATTACGCCTGAGGGTGATATCTATGTTGCTGATGGATATGGAAAAGATTTTATAATCCATTACGACTCTAAAGGGCGATACATAAATCATTTCGGCGGAAGGGGAAATGAAGAAAAACATTTATTGAATGCGCATGGAATAACGCTGGATTTTCGCGATAGTGGCCAGCCTAATTTAATCGTAACATCGCGGCAGCAAAATGCATTTAAGCGTTATACATTAGCAGGGGAATATATCAATACGATTTCATTGCCGAACGCCTGGGTCTGCAGGCCTGTTATTAACGGCGATTATTTATACTCAGCAGTGTTACAGACAAACGATATGCAAGGGAAGCAATCTGGTTTTGTAACCATATTGGATAAAAATTATAAAGTGGTTTCCAATCTTGCAGGCTCTGCACCAAACTATACAGATGGCAAACTTGCTGAAATGTCACAGACAGTAAAATGCTTTTCTTATCCGCACGATGTATGTGTGGATGATGAAGAAAATTTATACATCGCTCAATGGAATTCGGGAAAAGTTTATCCTTATAAATTGACACCGGTTGTTTAATGATGAAATTATTTTGCTATTATGATTGCCTTATTTGCAAAACATATAGGCATACATTTTAGCTGAGGAAAGTAATTAGGTTGGTTAGTATTTAATTTGCCATGGTTTTTATTTTTAGCTGTAGGTAATATTTATGGTCTTTTAGCGGTGTGAGTAATGTACATGTTTTTTGTTCCATAGGAACATTTTGTTGGTAGCCATTCATGGAGCAGAGTTTTCGTTCCGTAGGAACGTTTTGTGTAAGTTTATTGGAACACCAAAGAACTAATATTCTAAAATAATATTTATGCCTAATACCTACACTAAGCTGCATATTCAATTTGTCTTTGCCGTAAAATATAGGGCATCATTAATTCACAAAGAATGGAAGGAAGACTTGCACAAATACATTACTGGTATTTTTCAACACAATGATCATAAGATGCTTCAAATAAATAGCATGCCCGATCATATTCATATTTTTATTGGAATGCGCCCACATCAATCCATTTCTTCGCTTGTGCAAAATGTAAAAACAGAAAGTAGCAAATGGATTAAAGCGCAAAAATTCTGTAAAGGTTCTTTTGAATGGCAGGATGGTTTCGGAGCATTCTCTTATTCAAAGAGTCATATGCCTAATGTAATACGATATATTCAAAACCAGGAAATCCATCATCGAAAGGAAACGTTTTTAGATGAATATAGAAGAATGCTAAAATTATTTGAGGTTGAATACGATGAGAAATATATTTTTAAAGAGCTTGTTTAGATTAAAAAATTTGTTTGAACACAAAACGTTCCTACGGAACGATGTGGCAATTTGTAATTTATTGCTACCCACGAAATGTTCCTATGGAACAAAAGAACATAGCACACCAAAATATTAATTAATCAAGAAATTTTAACAGCATGCAACGTTGGAAAAACATAATTTTTAATATAACGTTTGCGCTGAATATCCTGTTGTTATTTCTTTTAATATTCGACAGCAGGCTGCACGTGCCTGCATGGCTGCAGGTGGTTGGCAGAATGCATACATTGTTTTTGCATTTCCCGATTGTGATGCTGTCCCTTTGTATTTTCTGGGAACTATTTTCAGGATATAAAAAAACGTATGCAGGCGTAAAGGCAGAGATAGGCGATGAATTATTATTGGCCGCAGCCATTACTTCCGTGATTACTGCGTTGATGGGTTTGTTTCTTTCCAGGGAAGCCGGTTACACGCCCGATCTTTTGGTGTGGCATAAATGGGGCGGTGTTTTCATTTCATTTCTTTCTTTAGCATGGTATGTTTTCCGGGTAAAAATGCGGCAGATAAAACCGGTATTATTAACCACCGCACTTGCCGCAATGGTCATGATTATTATAACAGGCCATCTTGGAGCCAACATTACACACGGGCAGGATTTTCTTTTTGAACCTGTTATTGCAGAAGTAAAAAAGCCGCCGGTGTTGTTTGAAGATGCAGAAGTATATGCCGATATGGTACAACCGATTTTGCAGGCAAAATGCATGAGTTGTCATAATGCCCAAAAAGCAAAAGGCGAGCTTATTATGGAGACAAAAGAAATGCTTTTGAAAGGCGGCAAGGATGGAAAATTGTGGGACTCGACACAAAATGATTTTGGTTTATTAATGGAAAGAATTCATTTGCCCGCGCAAAGTAAAAAGCACATGCCGCCGCAAGGCAAACTCCAACTGATGGATGAAGAAGCTGCGATTTTATACCAGTGGATAAAAGCCGGCGCCAGCTTTACGGTAAAAGTTTCATCACTGCCTGAGCGAGATAGCTTGCGCTTATTAGCTGCGCCATTGTTTCAAACAATAGAAACTGATGATTATACCTTTGCGCCAGCAGATGAAAAAAAAATAAACGGTTTAAATAATAATTATCGCGTCGTGCGGCCACTGGCAATAGGTTCACCGGCATTGGGTGTTGAGTTTTTTAATACAGAACAATTTAAGCCGGATCAATTAAAAGAACTGCTTGCTGTAAAAGACCAAATCGTTTCGCTTAATTTAAATAAGATGCCGGTAGGCGATGGCGATCTGAAAACTATCGGGCAGTTTACAAATCTCAGGAAGCTTAATTTATCATTCACCAACATCACTGGCGCAACGATGAATGAACTAACCAAGCTAAAAGAACTAAAGCTGTTGTCCCTATCCGGCACAAAAATAAAATCAGCGAAACTGCAGGCGCTGACTTCATTGCCAAAGCTTAGCCAGTTGTTTGTTTGGAACACACCCTTACCACCGGAGGAGATAAAGAGATTACAAAAACAATTAAAGACTACCGCTATTGAAACGGGTTACAGGGGTGATACGGTTGTGATAAAATTAAATCCGCCAATTATAGAGAATGATGAACAGGTAATAACAAACCCGGAGCCGCTAAAATTAAAACACTATATAAACGGAGTTACTATTCGCTATACAACCGATGGTACAGAGCCTGACAGTATTAAATCTCCGGTATATACAGGCAATGTAATGCTTGATAAAAAACAAACCATAAAAGCAAAAGCATTTAAGCCCGGCTGGATAAGCAGTGATGTGGCAGAGAAGGTATTTTATAAAGCAGGCCTCGTGCCTGATTCGGTTGAATTGATAAATGCACCTGATCCCGCGTACAAAGGTGACGGCGCATTGACACTGCACGACGGCAAAATCGGCAGCCTAAATTTCCGCGATGGAATGTGGCTCGGCTACAGGGTACAGCCGATGGAAGCCTTATTTTATTTTAATAAAGAAATAAAGGCTTCTTCTGTTACAATAAGTGGTATCGTTGATATAAACAGTTACCTGATGCCGCCGCAGGAAATAGAAGTATGGGGCGGAAAAGACAAAGCATCATTACATTTATTAAAGCGCCTGCAACCACAGCAACCCACCAAAGAAAAACCTATATACATGGAGGGCTATGATGCAGACTTTGCTCCTTCAGAGTGTAAAGTTTTAAAAGTAATACTTAAGCCTGTACCCAAACTACCAGTGTGGCATAGGGGCAAAGGAGATAAGGGATGGGTATTTGTGGATGAGGTGTTTTTGAATTGAGGGATATACTATAAAATGAACTAAAAATAATTATACCGGCAGAGGAGCATTTTTTAATTTTTTATACCTGCCTGTCAGCTTCCCAACATAATAAATGAGCGGAATAATTACTTTTTTTACAAAAGCAGGCAACTCTGTCATAGCATTCTCTTTTTTATAGCGCATCATTAAATAAGCAGCATCAAACGGCTCCACATTTGTTTGTATTTTTAAAAGCTGCACACATAAATAAGGTTATAAAATATTCGATCTGCCTACGCGATTTTACTTACTTTATTCGTATTAAAGCATTTCAATTCTTCCCAACATTTTACAATGAAAGAATTGTTTTTATTCTTCGTTATTATTATTGCGTATAAAGAATGCACGAAGGTTGGTTAAAGTTTCAGCCATCAGCCATTGGTGAAAGCAAATTATTTGATATGCGGAGTTCAGTTTTTAGAAGCTCTTTATTCGTGCGGTTGGCGCCATCCACGCACCCCCATAGTAAAGAATTAGTTTTTTACTCTTGAGGTTTTTTTGATGAAGCCGGTTTTTTACCAAACCGCCAGCCAACGAATATTTGAAATACATTATTTTTTACATTCACTTTTGGAATAAAAGAAGGTGGCGTATCGGATGAATAAATGGTTGAGTCCTGAAATACATTTCCCAGGCTTATATTCACTCTTGCGCCAATTAGCAATCCACTTACAGGATGTATCTCAATACCACCACCATACCCGTAATCAAACTTGTTATAAAAATCCAGGAGCTTGCTACCGCTGCTTGCTGCCTGCTCGGAACTACTGTCCACTTTTGCATTAATTAAAAAAGCCATTTGTCCGCCTAATTGAATTTGAAAATATTTGGTGATATTCAAAACCATATACTGCGGTATCATGATGTAATCAAGATTTACATTCCCGGTATTTGTATTGGTTTTATAGTTATAACCTTGTCGTGAAAACATCAGTTCTGTTCTCGAGCCCAATATGCCTTTGGAAGCGGGCGCTAAAAAAAGACCAGCATGAAAGCCAGTACTGCTGCTGTTGTTAATGGTCGAAGCTTTGGTAACATTTGCAAAATTGAGGCCTGCTTTTATGCCGAGTTGAGCGCTCATACAATATGGTGATATAAGCAGCAGGCAAAAGATTATTTGTTTCATTTTATTTTTTTTAAAGGATTATATATTTGAGATGCTATACATAAAAAAAATTATCTATAGGGGAATTACCTTGACTATGATCGTCGCCGGGCTTGTGTTGCCAATAGTAAGGTCCGGGCCTGTATTTGTTTTCGTAAAACTTACAATGGCCCCTATACCAGTACCTGGTGTAAATATTTTCATGCTTCCATCAATGTATAAAAGAGGCAACTCTCCTGACGCAACAGTATTTTTAAATCCGCCGCAAAAAGTTTGAAAACTACCTCCTGAAGTGACCAGGCCACCGCCGCCTAATGGCGCTATCGAGGTACTCATTTCACCATGGTCGCATCCAACATAATTGGCTGTTGATATATTCACCGTAAAAGAAACCGTTATGATAGAGTTCACATATACCGTAACTGGCACGTTGACATTATAGGTAGTTGATGCATTTGTTAGTACCACTGAATTTATGTGCGCCTGGTAATATTGTGTTTTAAAAGCATTTGGGTCTATCGCATTCGTCCAGGTGGCCGCACTACCGCCTCCATTTGATTGCAAGACTTCCCCGGCATTTCCTGCGTTGCCATTAATAGCTAAAGCGCCATTAGGCTTAAATGCAAAGCGTTCATTGAAAGTTCCGGCAGCATCATATCCAATGGCAACATCAGCATTTGGATTATCAGAATAAATTTGCAGGCGGTTACCTGCAACAGCAAGGCCAACATCACCGGTAGCACCGGGATACAGCGTAATCTTTTTTCCTAATGATGGAGGAAAACCAAGCGGGGAATTTGGAGAAATAGTGCCAATTCCTACATTGCCACCTTGCGAAATGGTTAAACGGGGAGTTCCAAAACCACCTGTTCCGCCATCTTCGCTAATACCAAATGTTCCTACATTAACGCCATTCAAAATACCTGCGGTCCATGACTTAGAAATAGTCATCGTTTTATTAAATTGAATCTTTGGGCCGTCAGAATTTCCAATAACGTTTTGGTTAACTAATAATGCTGTTCCATAAGCAGATGCTCCGTTATGTATTATTTCTAACTTAGAGGAAGGTGTAATAGTTCCAATACCTACATTGCCGGCAAAATATCCATTGCCATTAGCCCAGTCTGTAAAAAAAGAAGGAAGACCCGATTGATTGCGGTATTCTAATTGTGTACCATTAGAATACAAACCTTCTGATGATGCTGAGTGCTTTATTATGTATTGCGGAGTTGGAATAAAAAGATTTGAATTGGTCCAGGTAATTTTTCCGGAAGTGGAATCATGTGTAATAAAATTATTGCTGCCACCCGAACGAAAGTTTCCTTTTACCTCTAATGTTGTCTGAGGTGTGGTAGTACCAATGCCTACGTTTTGGGAAATACTTTTTTGTGTAACAAAAATTGAAATAATGATCAATGTTGAAAATATTCTCATGATGCTTATTTGTGTTTTTAAAAAATATGTTTCTGCAATTTTTTTAGATATTTAAAAGTGTATAACTGGGAATACAAAAAGGATGGCGCCTTTTATTTACAATGTTTTTTTAATGAAGAAAAATTGAGAAACCAGGAGTTCTTTATACATTGATATATGGTAACCTTGTTACTGTTTTATAAATTTCTTTACGGCTGTATCATTACCCTTTTTAATAGCCATGTAATAAATACCTTTTGGTAAGTTGGATATATCAATGCTAAGAGCGTGTTGGCTGCTGCTGAGTTTACCGGTCTGCTTCTTTATTATTTTTCCTGCTCCATCCTGAACTTGCCATGCTATAGATTCACTTTGTGAAAAAGGTAATGCTACATGTAAAACATTTTGGGCAGGATTGGGGAAAATAGTAACCTGGTCTTTGTCCATAGAATTTAGCTGTACCTGCACGATGTTGCTGTACTTAAATTTTCCATCAAAGTCGGTTTGCTTTAAGCGATAGTAAGATGTACCGGAATAAGGGCTTTCGTCAACGGCTTGATAATGCGAAGGAAGATTACTGTTTCCTGCGCCTTTTATTATGGCTGCCTGTTCAAAGTTTATCGCATCTTTTGAATGCTCGACTGTGAAATAATTGTTGTTTAACTCTGAGGCTGTAGTCCAGGATATTGCAACTGTTGTTTTATCTTTTACAATTGCAGCAAAATTGAGCAGCCCTATTGGTAGTGTGCTGCTGCTGAGTTTAGATATAAAAATATCATCAGCACCGGCAGAGGTAAGATTATACAAACCTGCGCCGGGATCAAAGTCTGCTGTGCCGCCAAAGTATCCTGTGGTGTAAACGCTTTCAGTGGCATCCACTGCGATTGATAAAGCGTAACCATAACTTGCGCCGCTCAATTGTCCTGCCCATACAAAGTTTCCGGAGGCATCGAGCTTGGAAACAAAAATATCAACATCAGAAGTACCACCGGTGGAGCTAAGATTATAAGTTCCGCTTCCGGGATCGAAATCGGCGGTACCATAAAAGTATCCTGTAGTATATACATCTCCACTTGCATCTGTAGTAATGGCGTAAGCCTCATCAACCAAACTACCGCCCATTTGTTTTGCCCATAAAAAACTCCCTGAAGCGTCTAACTTGGAAATAAAAATATCAGTAGCGCCTGAGCTGGTCAGGTTGTAAACTCCCGGGCCAGGATCAAAGTCGGCAGTGCCTGGAAAGTATCCGGTAGTATAAACATTTCCACCTGCATCCACAGCAATTGAATAGCCAAAATCATTCAGAGATGATCCTGTTACATGCGGCCCTCCTAACTGTTTTGCCCAAACGAAATTCCCTGAGGCATCTAATTTAGAAATAAAAATATCATAGTTCTTATAATTAGCATCATCAATGGGAGTCATGTTAAAGATTCCGGGACCAGGATCAAAGTCAGCAGTGCCATAGAAATTTCCAGTTGTGTAAACATTACCATTGCCATCTACCGTAATAGCGTAAGCGTTATCGTTATATAATCCTCCTAATTGTTTCGTCCAAACAAAATTTCCGGAAGCATCCAATTTGGAAATAAAAACATCAGGGCTTAAATCGTATGAGGAGGTTAGATCAAATACTGCCGGGCCCGGGTCAAAATCAGTTGTACCATAAAAATCTCCGGTAATGTAAACATTGCCGGAAGCATCTACCGCAATAGAGCGGCTTTGATCATAATCACTTGTTCCGCCTAATTTTTTTGCCCAAACAAAATTCCCTGCTGCATCCAGCTTTGATACGAAAATGGAATAAGCGCCACCGGAAGTCATAGTAAAGGCTCCTGCACCGGGATCAAAATCAGCCGTACCGGAAAATATCCCTGTTGTATAAACATTGCCACCTGCATCTGTTGCTATGGAATAACCCATATCATCAGTGCTTCCTCCCATTTGTTTTGCCCAGAGAAAATTGCCGGAGGCATCTGTTTTAGAAACAAAAATATCATAGTGACCGGGAGAACTCAAATTAAAAATTCCTGCACCCGGATCAAAGTCGGCTGTGCCACGAAATTCACCGGTTGTATAAATATTTCCGGCGGCATCAACAGCTATGGAGCGGCCATGATCATAATCTGTCCCGCCCAATTGGTTTGCCCAAACGAAGTTTTGGGAATTTGCATGATTACTTAAAAAAGCAAAAATATATAGCAGCGTAATTATGGGTAATTTTTTTTTCATCCTTTTGAGGTTTATATTTTTTACTCACCTTGCTTAAAAAAAGAATGCTCAAATATAATAGGACAAAAAATTGGATCCATCCCCCGAAACAGTGATTCTTACTGAATTTGAAAGAATCACCCGAAACTGGTATTTTAAAGAGATTGTTTGATTTTATGAGAGAGAATAATAACCTTTATGAAGGGTAGTGACTTTTATTTGATTCATGATATTCTTAAAGCCATATTATTTTTGTTTGCTGACAGCGATGCTTTTTTGTAATTATTCTTATGAACAAAATATACCAGACGGCTTATTGCACAAATTAAATAATGCCCAAAATGATTCAATAAAAGCGCGTACTGTGCTTGACATTGGTGAAGCCATAGAAGTAGAATCTCCTGAAAAAAGTTTGGTTTATTATCAGCAGGCGCTGGAGTTAAGTAAACAAATAAAAAATAACCGGCTGATATTATCATCAACAGTGGATGTGGGAATTGCTTATATTGAAAGCAATGATTTGGATAAAGCCCTCGCTTATCTTCTTACAGCGATTCCTGTGGCCAAACAGGTAAACGATACAGGAAAGATTGCGGCTGTGCTCTGTAATATTGGAAATGTGCACCTGCATAAAAAAGATCCTGTAAAGGCAATAAGCTATTATTTGCAGGCTACCGCGTTGCTTGAAAAATCTTCTGATAAAGGAAGGCTGCCGGCACTGTATGCTAACATATGCTCTTTGCTTAATGATCAAAAGGAATTTGATAAAGCAATTGCATTTGGCAATAAAGCAGCAGAACTGGCGGAGCAAAGCGATAATTACTACGCAGCAGCAGATGCATTGATAAATCTTTCCAATTCATACGGCTATCTTAAAAACTTGCAAAAGCAATATACATTATTACTAAAGGCATTGCCGCTTGCAATGAAGAATAATGATCCTGAGCAGATAGCAACTGTTTATAATAACATCGGAGATTATTATTACCAGCAAAAGCAATATCAATCTTCGCTAAATAATTACCTGGAATCTCATAACTATGTATTGCAGATGGGAAATAAATACCATCTGTGTACCTCCTACTCCATGCTGGCATTACTATACAATAAGCTTAATCAAAATGATAAAGCGCTTCAATATATTGTAGAGGCAGAAAGTTTAGCAGATTCGGTAGGCGCAAGAGCTAATAAGAAGGAAATATATCTTACAAGAGCAGAGATAGAAGAACAGCGTGGTAACTTTAAAATAGCCTATGATTATTTATATAAATCTTCTGAAATAAAGGACTCGCTTTTTAAGGTTGAAACCAGTGAAAAGGTTGCTGATATCGAAGCAAGATATGAGAATGAAAAAAAGCAAAAAGAAATTTTGCAATTGCAGAAAGATAAACAGATACAAGATCTTTCTTTAAAACAAAAATCAACATTAAACTATTTTTTATTTGGTTCTGTTGCTGCTTTATTGATTGTTGGATTTTTAGGCTATAGAAATTTTCGTCATCGCCAGCAACTGGCAAAGCAACGGGAAGAGTTGCATCAGCAGCAAATCCGTGAGTTGGAAAAAGACAAACAATTGGTAGCAGTTGATTCGATGCTCAAAGGGCAGGAAGATGAAAGAAGCAGGCTGGCTAAAGATTTACATGATGGTTTAGGCGGCTTATTATCAGGCGTAAAATTTTCCTTAAGTAATATGAAAGACAACTTAATTATAACACCCGATAACATGACGGTATTTGAACGGTCATTAGATATGATAGATACTTCTATTAAGGAGTTGCGAAGAGTAGCGCATAATATGATGCCGGAGATGTTGGTAAAATTTGGACTTGATGAAGGTTTAAAAGAATATTGTATCAGCATCAATACAACAAAATTACTTACAGTAAAATACCAGTCTTTGGGAATGGAAGAACGGATAGATAAATCAATTGAAATAATTATTTATCGTATTATCCAGGAATTACTCAATAATATTATGAAACATGCAGCCGCAACGGAGGCATTTGTACAACTGATAAGAGAAGGAGCAAGACTAAATGTAGTAGTGGAAGACAATGGTAAAGGATTTGAAACAAGCCTTACAGAAAATAAAGGAGCAGGTCTCGAAAATGTACGCAGCCGGGTTGATTATTTGAAAGGACAGTTAGATATTCATAGTGAACCAGGCAAAGGCACTTTAGTAAATATTGAATTTAATATATGGTAAAACGACTGTTTTTTTATTGCACGAAATAAGTAGCCGATTACACGAATTACGCCGGACTCAATTAGTGTAATTCGAAAGAATTCGTGTAATAAAAAAAACATTTCATTACTAACTTAACAATAGTTATGATTCGTGTCTTCATTGTTGATGACCATCCTGTAGTTATTGAAGGTATTCATTCATTACTCCAAAATGAAATGGATATCGAATGGGCCGGCCATGCTATGAATGCTTCATCATGTCTTGGATATTTTGTAAACAATACGGCTGATGTTGTTTTAATGGACATTAGCATGCCGGGCACTGACGGTGTTGAATTGTGTAAAATAATGAATGAAAAATATCCGGGCATTTTTATTCTTGGCCTTAGCACTTTCAACCAGGGATTGTATATTAAAAAAATGATGGAGAATGGCGCATCGGGTTACATATTAAAAAACTCATCAAAAGAAGAACTGCTTAAAGCAATACATTCTGTAAACAATGGAGGAATTTTTTTTAGTGGTGAAGCAGGAGAAGCATTAACGGAATATCAGAAATCTTCAAAAGCACATCCTGAATTATCTCCACGAGAAAAAGAAATTTTGGAATTAATTGCAGAAGGATATACTAATCCCCAGATCGCGGAAAAAATATTTTTAAGCCCGTTCACCGTAGATAGCCATCGGAAAAATCTTCTTGCTAAATTAGGCGTGAAAAATACCGCAAGCCTTATACGACTTGCTGTGGAGAGGAAGCTTATTTAAATTGATTACAATTTTTTACAATTTCTAAAAGTTAAAAACTTTCGTTAAGTAGCGTTGTACAGGGTTCTTGAGGACACGAATCCGGGCGGGAGTATCAAGCCCAGGTCATCCGTAAATAGTATCATTCAGAAACTGGTTTCTGAATTTTCCTCCGGGATCCATTGATTGAACGAGTTGTTTAAATTCAGGAAGTTTCGGATACCTGCTCTGCAATGTTTTTGGTGAAATAGTAAAGAGTTTCCCCCAGTGTGGCCGCACGTTAAATTGGGAAAGCGCCTCTTCTATCTGGGGCAAAAGTTTTTTTACCGCATCCCACTCCTGTTTCCAGGTGAAGTGAATAGTCACTGAATCTTGCCCGCGACATGAGCTCATCCATAGATCGTCGGCGGCGATGGCGCGTATTTCAGAAATAAATAAGTGTGGCCCTATTTGATTACCCATCTTCTTTACGGTAAACATAGCCTCAACAGCATGCTCCCGGGGCACAAAATATTCTGACTGTAATTCCTTTCCACTGCTGGGTGTGAAACCCATTTTAAAGTGTGGCAACCTTTCATACCAGGGCCCGGCGACGCCGAGTTGTTCTGTACAATTTTCGGCGGATAACTCAGCAATCGGATGCATATTTTTTATGGCAGCTTTTGCTCCATAAAAATTTTCCTGGTTGCTAAATGATGTCGGCCCGTCCGTTTTTTGTTTAATCCAAACTTCGTTGATTGTATCTCCCTGCCAGTCAGTAAAAAGGCTGACACTGTATCCAGCACTCATAATCTTTTCGAAGTTATCATGCAACTCAGCAAAAGGTAATTTTTCAAAAACATATTGCCGCATTTCGTAGGTGGGCTCAATGGCAATGGTCACGGTATTGATGAAGCCCAAAGCGCCCAAACCAACTACGGCACCTTCAAATTCATCATCAGCACCTTTTGATAAATTGATCACCGAACCATCAGCTTTTATGATTTCCAAACTTCGCACGGCGGAGGCAAGATTTCCATTTTTAACACCCGAGCCATGCGTAGCAGTAGTAATCGATCCCGCCACTGAGATGTGAGGCAAGGACGCGAGGTTATGTAATGCAAAACCTTTCTCCTGTAAATAGGGCGCCAGCTCTCCGTACTTCATACCTCCTTCAACGGTGATAGTATTTGTGCCGGCATCAAGGCTGATCACCCTATTTAATTTATTAGAAGAAACAAGGTTATACTTGCTGTCTGCAATGCGGTTGAAACAATGCCGTGTGCCGAGACTCTGCATTTTATCTTTAGAAAGCAGCAGCTTTTTTACATCTTCCGCAGTCGCCGGGTAAAAAACATTGTCAGTGCTATATTCAATGTTACCGGCCCAGTTTTTCAACTTATCAGCTAAATGCATATCGGGGAATTTTCGGAATAATGGTGTAGCAGCAATGGTAGAAGAAAGCTTCAAAAAAGTTTTTCTTTTCATAAAACTTATTGACGGTTTGTTCTATGAAGATAAACTATTAATGAAACAACTTTGATGCGTTGGATACGCGGTGTTGATGTTTGTGGGAAATTATACTAAAAATTTTTCCAGCGGGTTTCTTACTCCTGCATCGGGGTTTCTCCATAGGAAGTCTTTTGGACATGGAAAGAGTATTACAGCCGGGAGATGATGCTGTAAAAACCTGGCTGGGCAATGTCATTAAGTTAAGCGGCGGTTATATTCGACTCTTTCAGAGTTAGTATATCTTTCTCCATAAACATGTGACCGCATCGCGGTCGAACTTCCTTAACTTAATGACATTGCCCGCTGGGGGAAAATCGGAAATAAAATAAGCCTGTTTACTAACGGATTAGGTTAAACGAAAAACAAAAGGCTCCTTACAAAAGAGCCTTTAATAATTCGATAGTAACAAATTTCATTCTTATGCCATCATCTTTTTTAAATAGTTGTAGCTGTTGGCTACATTCTCCAAAGGCTTTGGTGCTCCATCCTGCTCTACAAAAAAGTATTTCATGCCTGATTCTTTTGCATTCGCGAAAATCCGTTTGAAATCAACATCACCTGATCCTACTTCTGCGGGCTGCATGTTTGTTTTATCCAGGTCCTTTATATGCCACAGCGGGTAATGGCCGGAGTGCCGCTTCAATAATTCACAGGGTCTTGCTTCGCCTTGGTTGCCCATGTAAGGTATAGTTCCATCTTTCCCAATTCCTTATCGGTGTTATCAAGCATATAATCGAAGGGGCGATGGCCCTCTATCTCATCAAATACTGAAATGTTTGTTTGATCTGCGGACCTTCAATTTTCAGAAACTATTTTATTCGTTGGGGTTTCACGGAATCACCTTTTGTAATTTAAGATGCTTACGGTGAAAACCCCTCCGCGACAGGAAAGCGGTATTACCTGACGAGTATCATATTTTCTTAATTAGGGTTTACAATATATTTGATATTTGCCAAGGTTTAAAATGAAAGAAGCCTTATTGAACTCTTTTCATTTTTTCAAAGAATGTATTTTTATTTTTTATTTAAAATTTTCTAATTCAGAAATTCTATGGAAACAGATTCAGTACTTTCCCAGGGACTCTCAAAACCAGATCCAAGACTAAAACTTCTTGGTGCAAAAATAAAAAAGCAAAATTATAAGCCGGATGCTTTAATTGAGATTCTTCATA